>CAZCMC010000082.1:0-7560 GCA_964499665.1 uncultured bacterium
GGAGGAAGGGTGGAACGGCATAGGCCGAGCGCTCTGCATCGTCCGACAGGGCCTGAGCGATGTTCGAGGCGATGTGCGCTATTGTGTCGAGGCCGACCAAGTCGGCGGTCCGCAACGTCGCGGTCTTGGGCCGACCGATGGCCGGTCCGGTGAGCCGGTCCACTTCCTCGACCGAGTAGTCGCCCTCGATCATGATCCGCATCACCGTGAACAGGCCGAAGGTTCCTATCCGGTTGGCGATGAAGTTGGGGGTGTCCTTCGCAAAGACGATCCCTTTTCCCAGGGTCCGCTCCCCGAACTTCGCCATCTCCTGCATCACCTCCGGCAGCGTCTCGGGGCCGGGGATCAGTTCCAGGAGCCTCATATAGCGGGGCGGGTTAAAGAAGTGCGTGCCCAGAAAGTGTTGTCGGAACTCCAGGGAGCGTCCCTCCGCGAGCATCCGGATCGGGATCCCCGAGGTATTGCTGCTGACCAGGCTTCCGGGTCTCCGATTGGCCTCGACCTTGGCGAAGAGGGCCCGCTTGATCTCGGGCCGCTCGGCCACCGCCTCGACGATCCAATCGGCATGAGCGAGCCAGCCGAGATGGTCCTCGATGTTGCCGATGGTGATCAGGCTGGCTTCTTTGGGCGAGAAAAACCCCGGCGGAGAAGCCTTGAGAGCGGTCTCGAGCCCTCTGGCGGCCAGACGATCTCGGAATATTGGGCTTTCCCTGGTCAGCCCCTTGCGGCGATCCTCCTCGGAAAGCTCCAGCGGGACGATATCGAGGAGAAACGATGCGACCCCGGCGTTGGCGAGGTGCGCGGCGATCGCGCTCCCCATGACCCCGGCCCCCAACACCGCCACCCGCTTGATACGAAAGGCCATCGTTTACCCAATTCGACGCATGTCATTGCGAGCGAAGCGAAGCAATCTCGCACTCACTGACATCGGCGGTCAGATTGTTTGGTCGCTCCGCCCCTCGCCATGACAAAGGGTTCGGTCATTGCGAGCGAAGCAAGGCAATCTCACGGTCCTTTGTTATCTAGAATAGAATAGTGGACGGGTAAAAGGTTGTAAAGGCGAATCACCGCGGTCTGGGCGGCTATCAAGAGGCTGGCTTAGTGCAAGCGCTTCGACTCGGTTCATCCTTAGTCTGCCGAGGGGTAGAAGCCCAGGACTGTGAGGGAATATTGGGGGGAGGAGGATATGCGAAGAGCGGGCGCTACACGGGGCGGCGACGGACCTGCCCTGAGCTCCAGCCGTCTCTGGTTCGACGGAGCCCACTACAGGCTTCGATACGCCCGTCCTGAGCCTTGTCGAAGGACCCAGGATGAACGGCTTGTTTGTCGAAGCCTGCCCTCTGAGCCCTGAGATTGCTTCGGCCCCGACATGTCGGGGCCTCGCAATGACAGGCGAAGGGTGACGTGCACTCTACCGGCCGGCGCGGGCGCGGAGTTCTTTGAGGACCGACTCCAGGCGCTTGACCTCTTCGCCGTAGCCGGCGAAGTTGCCCTGTCGCAGCAGCTCCTGTCCCCTCGTGTAATGGTCGTAGGCCCGGCTCGCCAGCGCCTTCAGGGACCCATCGCCCGCCGCGGCCGGAGTTGCGCCTGCCTCTACCTTTGAGGCGATCGCCGCTCGGGTGGTTCCGCCGAATACCTGGGTCAGCGCGCGTTCCAGCGTCTCTTCCATGGCGATCTCGTTCCCGTGGGCCACGATGATCCGCTTCAGCTCCGGGAGCGACCCCTTCTCGGCCGCCAAGTAGAGCGGCTGGACGTACAGCAGCGACCGTTCGATCGGGATGGCGAGGAGGCTCCCACGGATGACGCTGGAGCCGCGCTGGCTCCAGAGAGACAGTTGCTGGGAGATGAAGGAATCCTGATCGATGCGCGCATCGATCTGCCTCGGCCCGTAGACCAGCTTGGCCTTGGGGAAGTTGTAGGCGATCAGCTTGCCGTAGTGCGGCGGATCCGAGCGGGCCGCCAGCCAGGCGATCATGTTGTCTTTCTTATTGGGCGTAAACGGCAGGAGCAGGATGAACTCCTCTTTCTTCTCGCCGGGCAGGCGCATGATCGTGTAGTACGGCTCCATCTCGGCCTCTCGGCCTTCCACGGCTTTCCTCGGGATGCTCCACAGATCTTCTTTGTTATAAAAGACCTGAGGATCGCGCATATGATAGGTGCTGAAGAGCTTGGCTTGGATCGTGAACATCCCTTGAGGGTAGCGAAGGCGGTCCTTCAGGTCGGCCGGCATGGCATCCAGAGGCCTGAAGAGGCCCGGGAAAGCCTGGGCGTACACCCTGATGACCGGATCTGTTGGATCGGCCATGTAGAAGGCCAGACTGCCGTCATAGGCGTCCACCACCGCCTTGACCGAGTTGCGGATATAGTTGCCCATCCCGCGGATCGGCTCGGAGTAGGGGTACCTGTCTGAAAGGGTGTAGGCGTCGATAATCCACGAGAGCCGGCCGTCCCTGGAGATGACCAGGTACGGATCCCGGTCGAATCTCAGGAAGGGCACCGCCTTCCTGACCCGCTCCGAAATCTGCCGATGATACATGACTCGGCTCTCGGCAGTGAGATCGCTGGAGAGGAGAATCTTGAGGGTCCCGAACCGGGCGGCGAACAGCAGCTTTCGCGCGTATGAATTGAGTGGCACGCCCCCCTTTCCGGCATACGTGGAATAGACGTTCTTATCGCCAGAGGGATAGTCCAGCTCCTGGGCCTGAGTCTTCACAATGACGTAGTCGTTGGCCACCTCGCCGTAATAGATCTCGGGGCGAGTGACCTTGATGGGACCGGTCGAGACAGGGGGGATGTCCTTGATGAGGAACTCCGGCAGCCCCTCCGGGGTGATCCGGTTCACCGGTCCGAGGACGGCGCCGTAGCCGTGGGTGAAGATCAGGTGTTCGTTGATCCAGCTCCGGCTTGGGAGATGCTGATACGACATCTCTCTGGCCGAGAGCATCACCTGTCGATACTCGCCGTCGATCTGATACCGGTCGTTGTCCACGTCTACGAACTTGTAATAGGTGCGGATCTCCTGGAGCTGTCCGTACGTGGTGAGGAGAGGGCGATGGTCCCAGAGCCGGATGTTCTTGATGGTCAGGTCGTTCCGTCGCAAATCCTCCCGCGTCAGCTTCTCCTCGGCAGGAAACTCCGACTCGTCGATCCGGTCGAGCCCGTAGGCCTGGCGGGTGAACCGGATACTGTGGGTGATGTATGGACTTTCGGCGACGATCTCATTCGGAAGGACCCGGAACCGCTGGATGAAGCCGGGATACAGCGCCAGCCCGATGACGCTGGCGGCGACCAGCAGGCCGAGGCCGCCTAGGACCAACCGCCAGCCGCGCTGGGTGATCTGTGCCAGGCAGAGGACGGCGGCGAAGATGGCCAGGATCATCAGGAACTTGAGGGCCGGGAGGTTCGCATGGATGTCGGCATACCCTGCGCCGAACACTAACCCGCGGGGCGAGAAGAGGAGCTGATAGGTGTCGAGCTTGAACCCAAAGGCTTTGGTCAAGAGCAGGAGCGCGCCGAGCACAAGGAGGTGCGTCCGTGCCAGGCGGGCAATGATCGGCCCACGAGCCGTGATCTGAATTCCCCGGTAGAGGAGATAGGTGAGGGTGGTCAGGAGGAACGTCAGGCCCAAGGATGCCATCAGCCAGTTGTACAGGAAGGAGAGGAACGGCAGCCGGAAGACGTAGAAGCCGACGTCTTTCTGGAAGATGGGATCCTGGACGCCGAACGGCAGCGTGTTGGCGAAGCGAAGGTAACTCTCCCATTCGCCGGCGGCCTGGAATGCCGACAGCACCCCGAGGCCAAGAGCGCCGGGGAGCAAGAGCCGGCGGAAGTACGGCTCGATCACCAGGCGGCTCGGAAGGCCGAACCGGTCTTCCACCTCGAGGAGGACGTCGGTGGCGGTGAATCGGCTGGCCAATAACAGATTGACGTAGAGGAGGACGGCGAAGGCCAGGCCGGAAGTGACGGCCAGCAGGAGCTTTGTCGTGAGGATCGTCAGGAAGACCGAGGGAAGCGTGACCTCCTGGAACCAGAGCCAGTCAGAGTACAGGGGCACCGTCTGACTCCCCAGGGCAAAGATGACCAGCAGGAGGAGCAGGGACGCAATCTGTCTGCCCTTCAGCTCACCGAAGGCTCTTCCTCGTAGTGCCATCGTTCCTCTCGTGCGCCGCTGTTCGGCGTGATCTGTGTCGGTTGGGTTATGAAACGAGGCGGAGGGACCGCCCCACCTCGGCCAGGGTAATCAGCGCGGTATCCAGGTCCGATGTGCTGTGCGAGGCCGTGACGGTCAGCCGGATCCGTTCGGTCCCCCGCGGGACCGAGGGGTAGCGAATCCCTTGAGCAAAGACTCCTCGGTCCAGGAGCTCCTGGCAGACGCGCATGGTGCGCTCGCTCTCCCGCACCATCAAGGGAATGATCTGGGTCTCGCTCTGGCCCACCTCAAACCCCAGATCACGCAGGCCTGCTCTGAGGTATCGGGTGTTGTCCCACAGCCGTTGCCTCCGTTCAGGCTCCTCCTCTATCACAGCCAGCGCCTCGAGCACGGTTGCCAGGACCGCGGGCGGCATCGCGCAGGTGAAGATAAAGCTTCTGGCCCGGTTGATCAGGTAGTCGATCACCGTTCGGCTCCCGACGACATAGGCGCCGAAGCCGCCCAGCGCTTTGGCCAGGCTTCCGGTCTCGATGTCGATCCGGCCCAGCACGCCGTTCGCCTCCACCGCCCCGCGCCCGGACGCGCCCAGCACCCCGGTCCCGTGGGAATCGTCCACCATGGTCATGCAGTCGTAGCGTTCGGCCAGATCGACGATCTTAGCCAGCGGAGCTAGATCGCCATCCATACTGTAGAGGCCATCCACGACGATCAACTTTCTCCTGGCAGAGCCATTCTGGTTTAGAAGACGCTCCAGGGCGACGAGATCGTTGTGGGGGAAGACCCTGACCTGAGCCTTCGACAGCCGGCAGCCGTCAACGATGCTCGCGTGGTTCAGCTCGTCGCTGAACACGACATCCTGCGAGTCCATCAAGGCGGAGATCACGCCCAGATTGGCCTGATACCCTGTGCTGAACACCAGCGCGGCCTCGGTCCCTTTGAAGCGAGCCAGGCGCTCCTCCAACTGGGGATAGAGGTCGTGATTCCCCGAGATCAGTCGGGCGGCGGAGGCGCTGCAACCATACCGATCGATCGCCTGGCGGGCCGCCTCCTTGAGTCGCGGGTGGGAGGCCAGGCCCAGGTAGTCGCTTGAGGCGAGGACGATCGTCTTCCTGCCATCCACCTGCATCCATGGGCCCTGCGGGCCTTCGATCTGGCGGAGCCATCGATACAGCCCGTCCGCCCTCAGCGCGTCGAGCTCCTGCTGAAGCGACGCCATCACACCCTCTTGCACATTCGAATTGCCATGAATCGGGAGCACGACATGCCTCCTCTCACGACCGCAACAGTCCCACGCATTATAGAGGTAGGATGTTAGGAGAGCAACGGGAATCAGCGAGTGGAAATTGACTTGGCCCGGACCCTCTGCTAATATTCCCGCCGGTTTGTCCCCAGCCGAGGAGGAAGCCTCCCATGCCAGAAGTGGAACTGCCCAATCCAGAAGAGCTTGAAGAGCGGAGAGGGAAGGCCTTCACGAGGCGAGTGGCGCTTACCACCGCGATCTACGCGGTCGTCCTGGCAATCGCCTCGTTGGGAGGGAACAACGCCACGAAGGAGATGCTCCTGGCCCAGCAACAGGCCTCGGACCTGTGGGCGTTCTACCAGGCGAAGGCGATCCGGGAGCACCAGTATCGCGCCCAGAAGCAGCGGCTGGAGGTGGACCTGGCCGAGCGTGGCTCGGCTATGAAGCCCGAGGGGCGGAAGAAGTTCGAGGCGCTGATGACCAACTTCGCTGAGGAGGAGAAGCGCTACAACGCCGAGAAAAAGGAGATCGAGAAGGACGCCAAAAAACTGGAGCACGAGCGAGATGTGAACCGAACCAAGGACCCCTATTTTGACTTCGGCGAGGCGCTGCTCCAGATCGCCATCGTCATGTCATCTATTTCCATTCTCTCCACCTCTCGCTCCACGTTCATCTTCAGCCTGCTTCTGGCTGTCATCGGGGTCTTGCTCACCCTCAACGGCTACACCCTCATTTTCAAGCTTCCCTTCCTCCACGGCAGCCACTAGCCGAGCAGCCGCGTGATGAAACGCCTCACGCTATCGAACAGCCGCTTGAGCCTGTACACCGAATGCCCGCGATGCTTCTGGCTCGACCTTAACGCCGGAATCAAGCGGCCGGACACCATCTTCCCAAGCCTCCCAGGCGGGCTTGACGCCCAATTCAAGCGCTACTTTGACCAGTTCAGGGCGTCTGGGGACGTGCCGCCCGAGGTGAAGGGCAAGCTCCCCGGGAGGCTCCTGTCAGACGTCGGCACCATCAACCGGTGGCGTGACTGGAGACGCGGAATCCGCTATACCCCGCCGTGGGCGGACTGTGAGCTGATGGGGGCCCTGGATGAGTGCCTGGTCGATGAAGCCGGCTTCTACTACCCGCTGGACTATAAAACCCGCGGGTATGCCCCGAAGGCCGACACGCATGAATACTACCAGGACCAGATGAACCTCTACACACTCTTGCTGGAGGGGAACGGCCACAAGACCAAACGCCTGGCCTACCTGTTGTACTACCATCCGATTCAGGTGAAGGAGCACGGCCTCATTCAGTTCGACATCAGTGTCCGGGAGATGGCGACCGACCCCGAGGCCGCCGAACGCCTGTTCAAGGACGCCGTGTCCGTTCTCAACGGCCCGGTCCCCGATAGCTCCTCCTCGTGCGGATTCTGCAGGTGGAATAGCGCGCTCACGGATTGGGAAAGCGCCCCACGGCTCGACCTGTAATTCGGAGCGCTCCACCGCCTTACCGAGCTACCAGTAAGGCCCCGCCTGTTCTTCTCCGATCGCCCCGAAAAGCCTTTGAATTCTATTAAAAAGTGTCTAAGATACGATTCAAAATACGAGCAGATTGACGAATGGGTGGAGACTCAACACCGAGGCGTCGGCGCAACAGGGCGAGCGCTAAGTAGTCAGTAGAGAGAGTGGTGGACGAGCAGACTACGAGAAAAACCCTGATCGACAAGGCTCTGGAGGCGGCTGGCTGGTCTCCCATCGTCCGCTATCTCCATGGGGCCTCCTATGACACCGCGGCCGTCGAAGAGTACGAGACTACCGAGGGCCCGGCTGATTACATACTGTTTCACAGGGGAGACGCCCTCGGCGCCGTGGAGGCTAAGAAACTCAGCCTTGGTCCACAGAACGTCCTCTCACAGGCTCAGCGCTACGTCAGAGGATTCCATGGCGGGCGGTTTAGCTTCCATGGCTTCCGTCTCCCCTTTGTCTACTCAACAAACGGCGAGATCATCTGGTTCCGGGACTACGAGTCGCCGGAGTTCCTCCTCACATTTTCCAACGAGCGCCGGGAGGCGACAGATCCAGCGCACGGCAGGCTTGGGAGTGCCGAAGGTCCCCATGAACAGGTCTTGAAAATCCACCATTGGATGGTAGAATATCTACCACGCTGAGGCGGCATCTCC
>CAZCMC010000083.1:0-7531 GCA_964499665.1 uncultured bacterium
TGGAAGAACAGCGCCTCCGCGAGGCCTTTACCGCCGACCATCATTTCCAGCAGGCCGGATACACCTGCCTCCTCCGCTGATCTCCCCGTCCGCCTCCCCGCCTCCTCGCCTTCTTGCCTCCCCGCCTCCCAGCCTTTTCGCCTTCCCTCACCCGCCGGAACCGTTCTTCCTCCACGGCGGCCACCAGCTCCCCATCACGCAGGAGCACCGCCGAGACATCCCCGTGGTAGGCATTGATCCCGAGGATGATCATGCTTGAGGGCGGAGGTTGGAGGCTTGAGGCCTCATGGTGGAGGCCCCTCGCAAGGATTTTCTGAGCCCGTTGATCTTTCTGTTCATGGCCTCATTGCCACGCATCCCAGCTTGACAATAAGGGCTATTTATCGTATCTTTACCGTAAAGAGTAAAGGAGGATTTACCATGCATATCAGTAAGATTTCCAGCAAGGGCCAGGTCACGCTTCCAAAAGAGGTCCGTGAGGCTGCCGGTCTGCAACCCGGCGACATGATCGCCTACGAGATTAATGGCGGCGTGATCATACTCAGACGTGTCGAACCCTTTGACGCCGCCTTTCATGCCGCCCTCTCCAACACACTCGACGAATGGGCCACCCCTGAAGACGAAAAGGCATTCCATGATCTCTGAACTATGGGATGTGGTCGTCGTCCCCTTCCCCTTTAGCGAGAGAGCGGACACGAAGCGACGGCCCGCGCTGGCGTTGAGCACTGCGGCTTTCAATGAACGCGGCCACACTGTTCTTGCGATGATCACGAGCAAATCCCATCCCCCATGGCCTGGAGATATCGACATTGAGACGCTTGAGCCGGCCGGGCTTAACACGCCCTGCATGATCCGCTTAAAAATCTTTACCCTCGACAACAGGCTCATCTTGAAAAAGATCGGCCACCTCTCACCGGCCGACCGCGCCAGAGTCGCTAAACAGATCCGTCGCTACCTCCCCGTTACTCAATAGCCCACCCCTTTTTCAATTTTTCCCTTTTCCTTTTCCCTTTCCCGCCTCACTCCTATTCCGGTTCGTCGGCATATCAGAGCCATAGCCTCATCGGATTAACCTCCCGTTTCACTTCTAGCAGGTACGGGGAAACCCGCCCAGTAATTGAGGAGCCCGAGATACTCCCGAACCACGGTGAGAGCGAACCGCCTCTCTTTCCACCACCGGCCCGGATCAAAGGGGTCCCGCCGAGCTGTACGGACGATCCCCCGGGACCGGCTACCGGCCACGCGGCGCCAAGTCAGACGAACCCGACGGGCGTGAACCTTTGAGGTGACGAGAATCACGGGGGCGCCATACGGCCTGAGTGCCTTCGCAGCGATCTGAAGTTCCTCGAGCGTGTCAGCGGCCTCGCCCTCACCAACCAGGATCGCGGAGGAAGGAACCGCGACGCGGCGAAGAACCTCCCGGCTCAGCTCCCACTCCTCCGGAACAACGACACCGAGAGCCTGGAGCGCCTGTTGCTCCTCCCGCCTGGCCCCCCGCCCTCAGGCAACAGTCTCCTCTCCCGCGAACATTCAGGGCCCTACTGTAGACGGACTGGCAGGCGGCGTACCTAGTGTCCCCCTCGACCAGCGAGACGTACGCTCCTTGAGGCCTCAGCTAGAGAGGAAGCCCGTGAAGCAGTGGCCCTCACGAGAGGGGCCGGCGCGGCGCATTCAACGCGATGTCCAGAAGGTCTCTGACGCGCCTGGGAACCAGACGACACTCGCTCAGGCGCTCCCTCCGCTTCTGCCGGAGCCGAAAGGCCTTGACCGGCAAGAGATCGATGCCCTGCTCGACGAATATGTGGACGCCTACGAAAAGGGGGATGTCGAGCGCTTGATGGCCACCTTCTCCCCCAAAGTCCGCGAAAAAGGGACCCTGGACTCCCAGGCGATTCGGGGCCTCTACGCCAAAGGATTCACTGGACGAGAACAGATCATCTATCGGCTCAAGAATGTCGATGTCCAGATCAAGGGAGATCTTGGCACCGTCACCGCGCAGTATCTAATCTCGGCGAGAAACGCGAGTCAGTCCCAGCGGGGCGTCACCGTCACTGGACGGATCGAGTGGAAGATCCAGCGAGAGGGGGAGAAGGCGAAGATTATCGCCATCGACTATTGAACCTCAATCCGAGATGAACGGGACTGCAACTGTCTGGCTGCGCGACTCATCCCACCAGAGTCTTTCGGATCGGGACTCATCCTGTCAGCTCGCGGGTCCCCAGGTCTTCTCACAAACAAAAAATACCCCGCGCAATTTGCTTGGGGTAGCTCGTCTTTACTGTCTCGCTTTCCCCGGTGGGGAAAGCACCGTCAGTCAGCAGATCACTCTACAGCGGATAGTGCTTCATCCTTGCTCCCGCAGCAATGTCGGCAGATGCGTCAAAAACCTAGCAGTTCGCGAGAGGCAATGGGCAAGCTGAAACGGTAGCCTCGGCAGTTCATTCAACGGTCCCCCAACGCTGGCGGTCGCTTCGATTGCGTTCGGCCAGCGCTTGCGAAGCGCTTGTAATACACCGGTAGGATGGCGCACGTACGTGGCCATCGGCTCAGGGTATCTCATGGGTGCCTGATAGGCGGGGTATGGGGTTTCCCACTGGACCAGGACATTCGGGATGAGCCAGCCTGGCAGGCGCTTTGCCCTCCATGCGACGGGGGTATCGTCCACCTCTGCTCCGAGGAGTTGATGCGCCAGGCCGATGCTGCACGCGACCCAGTCCGCCCGCCGCGGGTTGCTACCTAAGCAACGGTCCCAATTGAAGTCTGTTGGCCGAGACTCGACAGTCGCAGCGATGTCGCACAGCCAGAGGGGACGCCAAGCGCCGTGACGCAACATGTGTACGCACAGAAGGGCGAGGTGATCTTCCGGGCCCAGCACCCGCACGTCCACCTCGCCGAGCCTCACCAGTTGCGACCGAGCGTACAAGTCATCCAGATTTCGGTAGCCGAGATCGGTAAACCCATCGTGCAAGTCTACCCAAAACTGTCTGCCCTCCGGAGCCCCCAGCACTTCCTGTGCAGTCAAGTACTGATCCGGCCGGACGCACAGGTCGATATCCCCGTACGGACGCAGCCCTGGCTCAGGGTACACCCGGGCAGCCACCCACCCCTTCACGAGGATCGGCTCCACGCCGGCCGAGCGGAGAAACGTGAAGACTTGTGTGATCTCGCGCTCGTGGAGGGCGGCATGCAGCGTAAAGAGGCGGTAGGCTTGCTGAAGCTCCAACGCCGGAGCGGATGATCGCAGGTCGGAGTCGCGGACTCGCCACCATCCCAAGGCTCCAGCCCCCGATCCGAGAAGCAGCGGAGCCACCTCGACGAGCTCCTTAGCAGAAATCGTCAGAGGCAACGCGGAGCTACGCCAGGTGCCCGCAAGGGTTCGTGCGACCAGCTCACCGCCAGATTTCATGGCGCAAGCCTCAGCTATGCTGGTTGGCAGGTTTTGTTTGGAGCTCCTGTGCAATTCGGACACGCTAGATTGGTACATTGATTATCATTCGTACAAGGCTGCCCACAAGATACCGCTTGAGTGGCTCTCGGTGCGACGATAGATGTGACCAACGGCAGCGCAATCACGGCCGCTAAACCCAGTTGTCTGACGACCTCTCGTCGCGACAACCCTGCCGTCGCCGAGGGGCGCGCAATCCGCTCTTTTAGCAGGTGGTCCCTCTCCAGTTGCTCCAAGGCCATCCAGATGATGTCCTCGTTCACCGGGGCGTTCGACTCCGCTCGCAAGAGCCGCGCCATGTCGGCCACCGTGGCTTTTCCGTCGCAATGTTTCCAGACCCAGGCGGCGGTGTGATTCAGACAGTGGGCCTTGTGCCGTTCCAGATCGTAGACCAGCACTTCATGGGCAGGCGGCGGCGCACACAAAACTCGCACCCGACGAAACGCAACACCCCGAACAGCAGTCACTGCCACTGATACACGTGGTCCCATTTGGAGCGGTCCCAGCTCCAATACAAGATGCCGCCGCCTGCGCTGTCGGTGCGACGATAGACGTCACGAGGGGCAACGCAATCGCTGCCGCCAAACCCAGTTGTTTCAATACCTCCCGTCGCGATAGGCCTGCCACCTCCTTAGGCCACCCCACCCGCGTTCTCAGCAAGCGTTTCTGCCCCAGTTGATCCAATGCGAGCCAGATGACTTCCTCACCAACCGGCGCGTTCGACTCCGCTCGCAAGAGCCGCGCCATGTCGGCCACCGTGGCTTTTCCGTCGCAATGTTTCCAGACCCAGGCGGCGGTGTGATTCAGACAGTGGGCCTTGTGCCGTTCCAGATCGTAGACCAGCACTTCATCCGCCAACTCCTGAACCACCAGCCCGTCCTTCCGCGTGTGGGGCACTTGCCGACCTTCCGTCTCTTTCATATTCCCTCCCGGCCATTGATAACGGCCTTCCCAGAGCTCCTTCCCGAATCACAACCCCGGTGATCAAAGGCACCGCTCAAGAGCCTGCTCCGCCACTGAAGCCTTTCAGTAAGGAATCGGCCACCTCCTTGGCCTCTCCTCGAATGCCCTTGAGAACCGGCGCCTGCGACACGACGCGCTCCAGCGTGGCAAGCGCGATTCCCGGTTTTCGCCGAGCCGATACCGTATTGCCAAGCAGTGCCAGCACCCCTTGCCCGGCAGAGAGCAGACGGGGGCGCCACCGTGCTCCCGGTCTGTACTCACTCACGACCACCAGCCCCACAGGCAGGGGCTTGTCTCCCGAAAGACCTCCAAACGTCTGGACCGGATATTTTCTCTGCTTGGCCATCCCCTCCTCTCGTATCGCCATCGGCTTCGGGTAGGGATGGACGCGCCCGCGCGAATCCAACACCGCATACTCATCGGAATAGTAGGTCGCCCCGGCCCTCACGAGCTCAGCCACCAGAGTCGTCTTGCCACTGAAACTCCGTCCCGGGATGACGATGGCCCGCCCCCCCCAGCCGACGACACCCGCATGAACGAACACTCTGCGCCTCGCCATCTCTGCGACATAGAGCTGAAGGTTTGATTCAAAGCTTTCGAACACCTGCTCAAGCTCCATTGACCGAGCCAGTTTCTCTAAATCCCCATAGAGCACATTGAACCGACGCAGGTTAGGGCGTGCCCCTGCACCCCCGACAACCAGGGAGTACAGGCGTTCCACGACCGGCGACGGGGCGGGCTTCCAGCCGGGTGGAAGGCGCTCGACCAACGACTCCAGGGCTGATGGATCATTAACCCGGATCCCTATGCGCGCCCCGTAACTGATGCAGGACTGACCGGCCGCCCAGCCCAGGCGGTCCAGCTTTTCCATTCACGTTGACGGTCGCTTGAGCCGAGGTAAGGTCAAGCCTTATCCCTCACGAAAGCTGGCTCACGCCTCATTAGATAAGCCGCATGGTCGGATCGCCGTACAGGTCCCCTTGTCATCCCGTTACCGCAATTTCCCCTGATGCATCCACTGGGGGATACATGTCCGTGCGGTGCCAGCGCACGCCAGCCAATCGCCTGCCACCCGCCATCAGGGAGCGCCAGAGGAATCCGCGCACGCTCGCGCTGCGCCAGAGAGCGAGGATGACGGCCCTGTGCCAGTTAAAGGTGGCGCGATCCTCGATAAGCCGGGCTACCTTTTCTGAGGCGGCAAGTCGGAAGGCCTCGTCGATCTGTGGATCGGAGAGCTGCGAGGCATATTCCCGGAAGAGCGACCCCGTCCGGATCTCCGACGCGAGCGCAGCCTGCCAGGCCGCTTGGTACCGGCTCAGGAACCTGGCGGAGCAGTCGCCCGCCGTGAGGGCCTCTGAGGCGGTCGCGGCAGCGAGTTCAGCGGTCAGCAGGCCGTAATAGATCCCTCCCCCGGTGGTGGGCTTGACCAACCCCGCGGCATCGCCGACGACCAGGAGGCGCTCGGCAAAGGTCTTCTGGAGAGGTCGCAGCGGGATCGGTCGGCGTCTGTAATGCCACGTGCTTCCTGGCCGCACCCTCGACGCGACCACCGGGGTTCGTAAAAATCGGGAAAGGTAGCCCTCAGCATCTCTGGGTACGAGGAGGCCGACCCGGGCTTTCGGCACTCCCCCTCGTCTGAACGGCACAACCCAGGCAAACGATTTGGGCGCCACCTCGTTCCCAAAGTAGACCTCGACGGCGTCCGAATCGGCCGTGAACTCGACCTCGACCTGGGCGCTTTGAACAAACTTGGCCGGATAACCGAGGCCCAGCCCCCGGTGCAGTTGATAGGCGGCTCCGGTCGCCAGAATTCCGAGACGCCCGCGGAACGATCGGCCTTTCCCGTTCGCGATGGAGCTGCGCGCCACGACGCATTCCGATAAGCGGAGAAGCCCCTCGATCCGATGCCCCAGAAAGAGCTCCGCGCCGGCGGCGAGGGCCTGCGCCGCGAGCGCTCGATCGAAGGCTGGCCTGTCCAGCACCACCGTTTCATCCTGATCCGACGCAAATGAGAGGAGGTGCCCACCGGGAGAATGAAACCGGGCGTTCCGCCCGGTCCCCAGCACTGAGGCCCAAGGCAGCGTAAAGCGCGAGAAACTCTCGACGGCCAGCAGACCTGTGCAGTGCACGGGCATCCCGACCTCCGGATGCTCCTCGAAAACGGCCACGCTCCGCCCCTCCCTGGCAAGACAATAGGCTGCATAGAGGCCGGCCGGCCCACCGCCGATCACCAACACATCATACACTCTCTTCCTCCCGCGCTTCGAAACCCTCCCTCGCCCATGCCCATGGGCGCGGCACCGGCACACGAGGTATTGATTCCTGACGCTGACAAAAACTGAGGGAATAATTACAGAATAAGCCAGCGTTCGTCAAGAAAAAACGCAATTACACGTTTCCAGACAATCCTGGGGGAAGCTTCAAACTACAGCGTTATCGTGGTCCGCAAGAGTTTGAACGATCGCCGTCAGCCCCACGCAAGGAATGTTCCCCCATCACCGGCGATCGGGCCGAAGTGGAAAGCCCGCCCACACGTTTAGGAGCCCGAAGACCTCGCGCGAGACCGCCAGGGCGTCACTCGTCTGTCGCCACCACCGACTTGGGTTGTACTGGTCCTGTGCCGCAAAGCGAACTATTGCGTGGGGCGAAGATCCAACCAGGGTCCGCCAGATAGCACGCAGTCGGCGGGTGTGAGGCTTAGAGCTGACAAGAATCACCCGATCCCCCCCTACCCGCTCAAGCTCGCGCGCGACGAGCTTCACCTCCTCCTCGGTGTTCCTTATGCCATCAGGGAGCACATGAATTGCCTCATGAGGTATCCCAAGGCGTTGCAAGACGTCGCGGTTGGCGACTTCCCCCCGTATGACCAGTAACCCCAGCCTGGCCATTGCCGCCTCTTCCTCCGAGCGCGCCGTCGTTGTCAACCAGACCTCCTGCGCCCAGCCCTGTCGATAGATCGACGCCGCCTCCATGGCCCGAAATGGAATGTGGCCACTCAGTACCACGATGGCTCGCGCATGATCCAACGGATCCTCCACCACCAACCAATTCCCTACCCCTCTGAGGCCCCATGGAACCAGAGCCCCTACACAGACCAGGAGGAGGAGCAAGACCAGCGCCCGC
>CAZCMC010000084.1:0-7525 GCA_964499665.1 uncultured bacterium
GGCCGAGCAGAAGAACCAGCCCACGAGCGTTGAGAAGAAACAGCCCGCAACAGGAAAGAAGACGGTCGATAAAGCCTCGCCCAAGCTGACGAAAGTCAAGGTCTTGGAGGTCAACGACAGTGCCAAGACCATCACCGTCATGGTCCAAGGCAAAGCGTTGACCTTCGACGCTAAGAATAAGAAGCTGAAGTCGTTACCGAAGCCAGGAGAGTTTATCGGCATGTGGGGTGATCCGACAGGTGATCCGACAGGCCAACGTCTGGTCTGTGCAGTTGTAGAGTGCGATATGGGATGAGGAAGCGGACCTTGCATCAAATGTTTTGACTACGGGAATCTTTGATGGAAACAACGAATTTCAACCCGTCGAGGAGCAACATCGACTAACCCTTCAACAAGCAAGGAGGTGTCACCATGAAGAAGTTGCTGACTCTGGCTTTAGCTCTCGTAGTCCTGGCTGCCTTCACCGGTCTTGGCGTAGCACAACAGAAAGCATTTGGTGCCGAAACACAGCATCTTTACCTCAAGATAACCGGCAAGGTTATGCAGGTAAATGAGAAGGCTAACACCGTTACCGTCATGGCCAAAGGCAAACCGTTCACCTTTGGCTCTAAGTCGCTGAAGGTCCTCCCAAAGGTCGGAGAGATCATTGACATCACCTACACCCAGACCCCCGGCGGGCCCAATGAAGCGACGACTATCAATACGTCGAAGAGCAACACTTACTAACCCTTCAACAAGCAAGGAGGTCCATTCATGAAGAAGTTATTGATACTGGCTCTGGCTATCGCATTCCTGGCCGCTTTCACGGGTCTCGCCGCCGCGCAGCAGAAGGGCGAGCAGAAGAACCAGCCCACGAGCGTTGAGAAGAAACAGCCCGCAACAGGAAAGAAGACGGTCGATAAAGCCTCGCCCAAGCTGATGACCGGCAAGGTCGCGGGCAAGGTCACGGGGGTTGATCCGACAGCCAAAACCTTTACCGCTATGATCCAAGACAAAGCGGTTACCTACAACGTCAAGAATCTGAAGTCGCTTCCCAAGGTCGGGGACATTATTTACATCGCGGTGGGGGACGCTGGAGGAGGCTGCACAGATTGGTACGACCAACACCATAAGCTTCATCATTGCACCAACTAATAAACGTACACGGAAACACCTGTCTTATCCGATACCTGCTTCCACGCGCTTAGAGTTGGCGTGTGAGACAAACGCCATCACGGCGCAGGAGAAATCAGGCGCCGTTTGCGCCCCAAGCGCCGGGGCAGGTCAATAACAGGTCGGGGACATCATTGACATGTGGGGTGATCCGACAGGGTTACGTACGGTCTGTGCTGTTGCGGAGTGCGATTATGGGTGGGGATCGGGGCCGTGCATCAAATGTTTTGACTACGAGCCTCTTCGAATGAGCGGCAAGTTGACGCAGGTGGACGGTGGGGCTAGAACGTTTATCGCCATGCCGAAAGGCAAAGCGATCACCTTCTCCGCCGCAGAGCTGAGCAAGCTTCCCACGGTCGGGAAGATGATCGACATCACCTACACCGGGACCCCCAGTGGGCCGATGGAGGTCAAGAACTTTAGCTCGTCAAGGAGCAACGCTTACTAACTGTTCAACGAGAATCGGGCTGGACCAATTCAAGGCCCAAATGCCTATTCTCATAACCAAATAAGGAGACTGTCATGGAAACCAGAGCATTTGCACGATACGCTTTACCCCTCCTACTCGCTGCGGGCATCCTGATCACCGCGGGTTCTGTTTTTGCCCAGAAGGAAGAGAGAAAGGCGCTCCCTCGGACAGAGGTCGCCAAGGCCTGCGAGAACAAGAAGCCCGGTGACACCGTGAAGGTGGATGGCAAGGACGTGACGTGCCAAACACCCACGCCAGAGGTCGCCAAGGCCTGCAAGAACAAGAAGCCCGGTGACACCGTGAAGGTGGGCAAGGGCAAGGACGTTACGTGCCCACCCGCTTGCTGCTATATAAATGGCTGTATCTATCCACAAAACAGAGACTGTCTTTAGAGACTGTCTTGTCTGGGCGGGTTAGCTCAGACAAGATTAAAGACGGTTTTGCCTAACAACCGCTTCGAGAGGGACGCGGCAAAAAGCGCCGCGCCCCTCAAGCGGGACGTTTTGGCTCTGGAGACCAGAGGGTTTTCAATGCTTCGCCAAATCCGCATTCTCGCTAGGCTTTCCCTTTCCCTGCTGCTGTTGAGTGGTGGGCTGGCGATCTATGGCCATGCGAACGCCGAACAGCGCACAGTCATTGAAACTGAGATCAACTGGCAGGACCAAGCAACGCAGGAAAGGGAGCGCGAGCTTCAATTAGTTCAAGAGGTTGTGAGTCAGGTGTTGGACCATTATGTCCTTGCGCTGGACCCGGTTCGACTGGCCGTGGCTGCCATCGAAGGGATGGGCTCGACTGCCGCCGGAGAGCGGATTATCGCGGAACGTCAGGGAGATGCGGTAAGGCTTCAGGCCGGGGAGGCCTCGATGGTCCTTCCACTCTCCCGAGATGGCAGGATGAACCGCGAGAGCGTATCCACGGCGTACCACTTCATCCGCCAGAAGGCGGCGGCCACTCCATCAAAGGAGCTGGCGTATGGGGCCATCGATGGGATGCTCGCGCAGCTTGACCCACATAGCTCGTTCATGACGCCTGAGGTCTATAAGGAGATGCGGCTGGAGACCCAGGGGACCTTCGGTGGATTGGGAATCCAGGTGGCTGTCAAGGATCGGCAGCTTACTGTCGTCACGCCGATCGCGGGGACGCCTGCCGATCGTGCCGGCATTCAGCCCGGCGACAGGATCGTGAGGGTCGATGACATGCTGACCCAGCAGATGACCTTGATGGAGGCTGTTCAGCGGCTTCGCGGACCCGCAGGGAGCAAAGTGACGCTGACGATCCTGCGACACGAATCACCCGGACCATTTCAGGTCACCCTCACCAGAGAGGTCATTGCCCTGAAGCCGGTCAAGCTCGTCACGCTGGAGCAGAGCATTGGCTACATCAAGATCGTGTCCTTTTCCGAACAGTCAGGGCGCGATCTGCAGCAGGCGGTGCAGACCCTGACCGAAAAAGGCGTGAAGGGCGTCATTCTCGATCTTCGGGGAAACAATGGCGGCCTGTTCAACGAGTCGATACGGGCCGCGGAGCTGTTCCTCGAGGAAGGCCAGCTCGTTGTCTCCACTGCGTCGAGACACAAGAACGAGGCGGCCCAGTACAAAACGGCGCACCCGGGCGCGCTCGTCAAGGTCCCGATGATTGTGCTCGTGAACGGCGGCTCTGCGAGCGCCTCGGAGATCGTCGCGGCCGCTCTTCAAGACTTGAAGCGGGCGCTCATCGTCGGAAGCAAGACCTACGGTAAAGGTTCCGTTCAAACGATTATCCCTCTGAAAGATGGATCGGCATTACGTCTTACGACGGCCCGGTACGTGACCCCTGGGGGGCGCTCGATCGACGGGGTAGGGATCCAGCCCGATCTGGTCATCCGAGACCAGGTGGAGGGAGGGTCGTCCCCTAAGCCGGTCGAGGTGGGGCCGGCGCCCGGCAAGAAACGGGAGCGATCACGCCTGGTTCGGGAACGAGGACGGATTATCGCCGACGATGAGGGCGATCCCGCCGTGGTGATTGGCCGCCGCGACATAGTCGATCTCCAAAAAGATCAGCTTCTGAACCTTTCGTGGCGAGCGCTCCAGGCGACGCGGGGGCCGGATGTGGAAACGTTACTGGGCACGGCGAGAGCGCTGCTTCCCGCGGAGCGCGGCGCCGCCCTTGATTCGCCGGTCGGCTCCGCAGCCCCCCACTAGCCCCTTTTCTCAGACCGGTTGGCCCCCCCCGTAGAACGGTAAATCGTTCTCCCGCTTCTCAGTCACGCCCTGCGTGTCTCATCCCGACATGGAGATCACCCTGGGCGGGGAGCTCTGTGTGGCAGCTCGAAATGAGTTTCACCTTTGCACTTCCACAGGAATTGTGTTACCACAATCGGTGTGATGAATCAGGGATTCCCCCCGTCGATCGAGCGGCTTGCGGCGGCCGGTTGCCGAAATCCCGAGCAAGCCCGACAGAACCTTGAGCGTTTGACCGGCTCATCCCATCTCGCCTCATTCCAGTCGATCCTTCCCCTGCTGCTGGATCGGCTCGGCAACCTCCCGGACCCGGACATGGCCCTCAATAACCTTGAACGGTACGCCGGGGCTGTCCTTGATCGGGGATTCCTGTTCTCGCTCTTCCGGGACAGCCCCAAGTCCCTCGATCTTGCGCTCACCATCTTTGGCAGTTCCCAGCA
Organism: uncultured bacterium; assembly: GCA_964499665.1. Taxonomy (GTDB): domain Bacteria; phylum Methylomirabilota; class Methylomirabilia; order Methylomirabilales; family Methylomirabilaceae; genus Methylomirabilis. Next base: position 4,281 of record CAZCMC010000084.1, read on the forward strand.
TCTCTCCGACATCCTGATTCGCTTCCCTCAGGATTTTCAGTGGTTGCTGCAGCCGGGCCTGCTCCGCCGCAGCAAATCCAGGGAAGAGCTGGTCGAGGAGCTGAGCGGGATGGTCGCCAAGGTGAAGACTCCAGAGCAGGCCTGGGCGGCCCTTCGCCGGTTCAAGATGCGGGAGACCATGCGGATCGGTCTGCAAGACCTTTTGGGCAACCTCGACCTGACCAATGTGACACAACAACTCTCGCTGCTGGCTGATGCGGCTCTCCAGGGGGCCTACCAGATCTGCCGGTCGGAGCTGGTGCGGCGGCATGGACCGCCGCGCTCAGCCTCGTCTGCGGGCGATAAGGAGTGCGGCTTCACCGTCATCGGAATGGGGAAACTCGGCGGTGAGGAATTGAACTTCAGTTCAGACGTCGATCTGATGTTCGTCTACGACGCTGAGGGGGAGACAGCGGGGGTTCCCGGCCCGTCGGGAGGGCTCGTCGGCCGAGTGAGCAACCATGAGTTCTTTACCCGCCTCGGGGAAAACCTGATAAAGGCGATCAGCGAGGTGACGCCGGAAGGGCGCGTCTTCAGGGTCGATATGCGTCTCCGCCCGGACGGACGGGCGGGAGCGCTGGTCTATTCGCTCAGGGGCTACGAACTCTACTACGAGTCATGGGGGCAGACCTGGGAGCGCATGGCGCTCATCAAGGCAAGGCCCGTGGCCGGGGATTGGGCTGTGGGGAGGGCCTTCCTGGAGCTGGTTGAGCCCTTCGTCTACCGCCAATCGATCGACTACAGCGCCATCGCGGAGATCCGCGCTATCAAGGATCGGATCAATGCGAACATCGCGCTTGGCGGAGAAAGCTTTCGTCATGTCAAGCTGGGCTACGGAGGTATACGCGAGGTCGAGTTTATCGCGCAAACGTTCCAGATCTTGTATGGGGCGGGTGACGTCTGGATTCGCGAGTCCAATACGCTCCGTGCCCTTCAGCGCCTGGCGGAGCGGGGGCACCTGACCGGCGAGGAGCATGCCGCGCTGGCGAAGGCCTACATCTTCCTTCGAACGGTTGAGCATCGGCTCCAGATCCTCCATCATCTGCAGACTCATACATTGCCCTCTGATCAGGACGAGCTTGCGAAGTTGGCGCGTCGCCTCGGCTACTCTGTGAATCGGTCGCAGGACCCCGCCGCAGATCTGCGGCGGGATTATCATCTGCACATCGAGGCGGTCCGAAAGATCTACGACCAGGTGCTCAGGGAGCCGGACCGGGGGGAGGAGGCGGCCCCGTCCCATCCCGTCGGCCGCTTCTTCGACGGACGGGCGGACGAAGGCGAGCTACGTCAGGCCTTGATAGCGGCGGGAATCACCCACCCTGATCGCGCTGTTCGCGGTTTGCTGATGCTGCGCGACGGCCCACTCTTTGGGCACCATTCGCCTACCAGTCGGCGAGTGTTAACCGCCGTGGCGCCCACGCTCATGGAGGCCTTGAAACAGGCCCCAGATCCGGACTTGGCCCTGCTTCACTTCGAACGGTTCATCGGAGCGGTCGGTTCCGGCGCCGCCTTCTTCGATCTCTTCAAGCAGGCGCCGTTGGCCCTGGTTCACCTGATGCGTCTCTTTGGATCGAGCGAGTTCCTCTCCCAGATCCTGATTCTCCATCCCGAGCTGTTGGACCTCCTTCTCCTCCCCGACCTCTCCGCACTCAGCCGGCCGGACCGGCTCGCCGAAGAATCTCGGCGGGCGCTCGCATCTGCCCCCCCGGGAAGCCTCCGTCTGGATGCGCTGCGGCGATTCAAACAGGCGGAGGAGCTCCGGATCGGCATGCAAGACCTTCTTGGAAAGGCAGAGCTGGAGGAGGTGAGCGCCGGATTGACGCGCCTGGCTGAGGCCTGTGTCCAGGCTGCCTATGGGCTGGCTCGTGAGGAGTTGATCCCACAGTTCGGCAGGCCCTGTCCGGAAGGGTTTGTCCTGCTTGGCCTCGGCAAGTGTGGGGCCGAAGAGATGGGGTACGGGTCCGATCTCGACCTTGCGTTTGCCTACGCGAAAGAAGGGACAACGCAGGGTGGCGTTCGCAGCATGAGCCACGCCGAATACTTTGGCCTGTTGGCCGACCGGATCTGTAAGATCCTGACCACCATTACCAAAGAGGGCACCGCTTACCGCGTGGACATCCGGCTGCGGCCGGGCGGATCGGCCGGCAGGGTGGCACAGTCCTTCGCGGCGTTTGAACGGCACTTCGCGGGGACGGCCGAGCTGTGGGAGAGGCAAGCCTATCTAAGGGCACGTCCCATCGCCGGTGACCTCGACCTCGCGGAGGAGTTCATGGCCTCGCTGTACGGCCTGCTCTATCAGCCAACGGCGCCGGAGAGCCTCGCGGAGGAGATCGCGGCGATGCGGCGCCGGATGGAGGTGGAGCTGACAAAGGAAAAGAGTGGGCAGCTCCATGTCAAGTTGGGAAGTGGCGGGATCGCTGACATCGAGTTCGTTGTCCAATTCCTCCAACTGGCCCATGGGGCGACGCTCCCCGCCCTGCGCGTTGGCAATACCCTGAAGGCCCTTGAGGCAGCCCGAAGTGCGGGTCTGCTCGCCGACTCGGATGCTGTTGACCTCAGCACGTCATATCGGTTCCTGCGAAGCGTGCAGAATCGCCTTCGGGTCGTTTCGGATCTCGAAACCTCCTCACTACCGAAGGAGGCGAGCCAGCTCGATCGTCTGGCGAGGCGGCTGGGGTACGAAGCCGGCGAGAGTATGAGGGTGGGGGAGCGGCTGCTTGCTGACTACCGTCACCACACGGAGCGGGTGCGAAGCATCTACGAGAAGACCTTCCAGCGCTATCGTGGAGGGGACCTCGAAGGCCAGCACAGAGCCACGTAATGCGCATCTGGAAAGATCGAGCCAGAAATAATATTGGCTCTTCCGGAAATCGTGTGGGTGCTTGGAAGGACGTGGGTGGTTCCCAAGGGAGTCCCCTCCTTTGTAAGGAGGGGGTGGGGAGGTAGAAAGAGGCCCAGCCGCTGGATGCCTCTACCCCTCCCTGCCTCCCCTTACAAAGGGGAGGAAACTGGATGGCGCCCACACAAAAGCCTGAAGAGCCGAATAAAGTAGCCCGGTTCGCCTATCAGCAGTGAACCACCGTCGCACATGTTCGAGGACGAAAGGTTCTGGTCCGGCGCTCATCCAAACAATTCTGCTGAGCGCCGAGGTATCACCACGCCCACACTAACCGGTAGCGCTCTCGATGGGGTGGGTCTTCGATCTC
>CAZCMC010000085.1:0-3490 GCA_964499665.1 uncultured bacterium
CCTTGACAGTCTTCGCCCCCCTATCTATAATCGAGCGAGTCTGACGATCGGAGGCTTGGTGGACGAACAGAACGTCTTAGTTCGCGAGCGGTTGCGGAAGTTGGAGGAGCTTGAGCGGGCCGGGGTGGACCCGTACCCGGCCCGGTTCACCGTTCGACACCTCGCCGCCGATCTCCAGCGGGAGCATGCATCTCTGTCTGAAGAACAGGCTGCGGGCCCCGAGGTGGCGATCGCCGGACGGCTGATGTCTCTTCGAAGTCATGGGAAGGCGACCTTCGCTCACCTCCAGGACGGTTCCGGGAGGATTCAGATCTACATCGTACGGGATACGGTAGGTCCCGAGGCATACGAACTCTGCAAAAAGCTGGACGTAGGCGATCACCTGGGGGTTGAGGGCTCACTCTTTCGCACGAAGACGGGGGAGCTGACCGTGCGAGCCCGGACGTTTCAGTTTCTCTCCAAGTCGCTTCGGCCCCTCCCGGAAAAGTGGCACGGTCTGACCGACGTCGAGACCCGCTTCCGCCAGCGCTACCTCGACCTTATTGCCAACCGCCCCGTTGCCGACACCTTCAGGAAGCGCAGCCGGTTGATTGCCGAGATCCGCCGTTTCTTCGACGAGAGGGGATTTCTTGAGGTCGAAACCCCGATGATGCAGGCGATGGCCGGCGGCGCCATGGCGCGTCCCTTTATCACGCATCACAACGCGTTAGACCTGACCCTGTACCTTCGGATTGCGCCGGAACTCTACCTGAAGCGTCTCATCGTGGGCGGGTTCGACCGGGTCTACGAGATCAACCGGAGCTTCAGGAATGAAGGGGTCTCCACTCAACACAACCCAGAGTTCACGATGCTGGAGTTCTATCAGGCCTATGCGGATTACCACGATCTGATGACGTTGACGGAAGAGCTCCTTTCGCACCTGGCGCAGGCCATGATGGGTGGCCAAGAGATTCCCTATCAGGGGCAGCGCCTCTCCTTCGCGCCCCCCTGGCCCAGGCTGACCTTGGAGGAAGCCCTCGTCAAGCTGGCCAGGCTGGACGCAGAGACCCTCAGCACGGAGGCGGGCGCGAGAGAGATGGCGCGACGTCACGGGGTGATTCCGCTCCCCGGATGGGGCAGGGGGAAGATTCTGGGGGAGCTCTTCGACGCCCTCGTGGGGCCACCGCTGCATCAGCCCACCTTCATCATCGACTTTCCCACCGAACTCTCGCCTCTGGCGAAAGCCAAAGCGGCAGACGCCGCGGTCGTCCAGCGCTTCGAGTTGTACGCCGGGGGGATGGAGATCGCCAACGCCTATTCCGAGCTCAACGATCCGCGCGAGCAGCGCGCCCGCTTTCTCGAGCAGTTGGGCCGCAGGGATCAAGGGGACCTGGAGACCCATGGCCTGGATGAGGACTACCTGCTCGCGTTGGAGTACGGGATGCCGCCTGCGGCCGGGGAGGGGATCGGGATCGACCGGCTCGCGATGCTCTTCACCGACTCCCCCTCAATCCGGGAAGTGATTCTCTTCCCGCTCATGAGGCCGGCACAGGGGGAACGAGGGACAGCCGATGCCGTTTGAGCTGTTCGTGGGGCTTCGCTATCTGAAGGCGAGGCGGAAACAGGCGTTCATCTCGTTGATCACCCTGATCTCGATCGGAGGGGTGGCCCTCGGTGTGATGGCGCTCATCGTCGTCCTGGCGGTGATGAGCGGTTTCGAGCATGATCTTCGCGCGAAGATCCTGGGGACGAACGCCCACCTCTGGGTCCTGCGGCACGGAGATCGGGGGATGGAGGAGCCGGATCGGGCGCTCGAGCAGATTCGCGGCGTTCCGCATGTGGTGGCTGTCTCTCCGTTCACCTACCACCAGGTAATGCTGAGCACGGATCGTGGGGCAGCGGGGGCGGTCCTTCGCGGCATGGATATCGACTCGGCGCAGAAGGTGACGGCGCTGACCAAGAGCTTCACCGAGGTGGATCCTGCGCGATTAAAGGAGCCTGCGGACGGAGGCGGATGGCGTCTTGCCCCTGACGGGATCATTATCGGGCGGGCCCTGGCGACGAACCTCGGGATCGGCCTTGGGAACCGCGTGAACGTCATCTCTCCCTTCGGAAGCGTGCTGACGCCCTTCGGGTTGGGGCCCCGAATGAGAAGCTTCACCGTGGCAGGGATCTTCGAGCTCGGGATGTACGAGTACGACAGCACGCTGGCCTACGTGACCATCCCGACAGCGCAACAGTTTTTCAGGATGGGCACTGCAGTGACCGGGATCGAGGTGAAGCTGGACGATCTCTATAAGGCGAAGGAGGTCGGGGCCGAGATCACGCGCCGGCTGGGCTTCCCCTACTTCACCAGGGACTGGATGCAACTGCATCGGAACCTCTTCGCAGCCCTGAAGCTTGAAAAGATCGCCATGTTTATCATCCTGGCCATGATTGTCCTGGTGGCGGCATTTAACATCGTCAGCACCCTGATCATGAAGGTGATGGACAAGACGGCGGAGATCGGGATCTTGAAATCGATCGGGGCCACCTCCAGGAGCATCATGGCGATCTTCATGGTGGAAGGGGTGGTGATCGGCCTTGTCGGCACCCTTCTGGGAACCGCGGCCGGCGCCCTCATCTGCAAGCTTCAAGCGACCTACAAGATCGTGAGACTACGTGGCGATGTCTATCTGCTCGACGCCCTCCCGATCTTGATGAAAGAGACCGACCTGGTCTTGATTGCCTCCGCGGCGCTGGTCCTCAGCTTCCTTGCGACGCTCTATCCTTCTTGGCAGGCATCCAGGCTCGACCCTGTTGTCGCGATACGTTATGAGTGAGTACATCAGGGCCAGGGAGGTCTACAAGTCGTTCCAGATCGGCGGTGGAACAGTCGAGGTCCTCAAGGGGGTCGATCTCAGCATTGAGAAAGGCGAGTTCGCCGCCATCGTCGGCCCTTCAGGTGTCGGCAAGAGCACGCTCTTGCAGTTGCTGGGCGCGCTGGACCGCCCGACGGCGGGTGACATCCTGTACGAGGATGTCAGCCTGGCGGGCTTGGATAACGGGCGACTGGCCGCCTTTCGGAATCAGACCGTCGGCTTCATCTTCCAGTTTCATCACCTGCTGCCCGAATTTACGGCCGTGGAGAATGTCATGATGCCGCTCCTGGTGGCGCGGCGGAAGCGGTCGGAGGGACAGGAGATCGCCGCCTCACTGCTGAGGGAGGTGGGGCTGGAGCACAGGCTCGAGCATCGGCCCCCCGAGCTGTCCGGGGGGGAGCAGCAGCGAGTGGCCATCGCGAGGGCCCTTGCGGTTGGACCCAAGGTGATCCTGGCTGATGAGCCGACCGGCAACCTGGATACGAAGACGGGCGAGGCGGCGTACGAGCTGCTCCGGCGGCTGAATCGGGAACGCGGACTCACCTTCATCATGGTGACGCACAACGAGTGGCTGGCGCGGCGCTGCGATCGGATCATCCCGATGCTGGACGGGCGAATCGCAGAGAGGACTTGAAATTCTGGCGCCATCG
>CAZCMC010000085.1:3590-7454 GCA_964499665.1 uncultured bacterium
TGGCACTGACGGGGGGAGCGAGCAGATGTTCGAGCGATTCACAGAGCGAGCCCGCAAGGTGATCATCCTGGCCCGGGAGGAGGCGATCCGCCTCGGGCACAACTTCGTCGGGACCGAGCACCTGTTGCTCGGGCTGATCCGTGAGGGCGATGGACTCGCGGTCGCGATCCTCAAGAAGTTGAACGTCAACATCTCCGCGGTGAAGGCGGAGATCGAGAAGATTGTCTCGGCCGGCTCTGAGTTCAGCCCTGCCGGGGAGATCCCCTTTACGCCGCAGGCCAAAAAGGTGTTGGAGTATGCCATCTCCGAGGCCAGGTCGTTAGGACACAACTACATCGGGACCGAGCACCTGTTGCTCGGGCTGATCCGTGAGGGCGAGGGGACTGCGTCGCTGGTCCTGCGAGACTTCGGCGTGAGCGTGGCCGCAGCCAAAGCCCAAGCCCAGGAGTTGCTGGGTGAGCAGGCCTCCAAGTCTTCGACCTCAACCAGGACGCCGGCACTGGATGAGTTCGGCGTCGACCTGACCGCGATGGCGAGGCAGGACAAGCTGGACCCGGTGATCGGGCGGGAGGCGGAGATCGAGCGGGTGATCCAGATTCTCTCGCGTCGAACGAAGAACAACCCGGTCCTGATCGGGGAGGCCGGCGTCGGGAAGACCGCCATCGTCGAGGGCCTCGCCCAGCGGATCGTGGCGAGCAACGTGCCTGAGACCCTGCTGCGGAAACGGGTGGTCCAGCTCGACCTGGCGGGCATGGTGGCCGGGACCAAGTATCGAGGCCAGTTTGAAGAGCGTCTCAAGGCGGTCATCAAAGAGATTCAGCAGTCGCAGAATATTGTTCTGTTCATCGATGAGCTGCATACGCTGGTGGGCGCCGGTGCTGCCGAGGGGGCGATCGACGCCTCCAATATGTTGAAGCCGGCGCTCGCCCGCGGTGAGCTGCAGTGCATCGGCGCCACCACCCTCGAGGAGTACCGTCGCCATATCGAAAAGGATCGGGCACTGGAGCGGCGGTTTCAGGCGATTCAGGTCGGGCCGCCCAGCGTGGATGAGACCATTCGGATCCTGATGGAGATCAAGGACCGCTACGAGGCGCACCACTCCGCCGTCATCACCGACGAGGCAGTGGTTGCGGCGGCGCGTCTGTCCCAGCGGTACATCGCCGACCGGTTCCTGCCTGACAAGGCGATCGACGTGATCGATGAGGCCGGATCACGGGCGCGACTGAAGACCTTGATGCTTCCCCAGGAGCTGCGCGAGATGGAGAACGAGGTGGAGCGGCTGCGGGGCCAGAAGGAGGATGCCATCCGGACTCAGGCATTCGAGGTGGCGGCCAGGCTCCGCGACTCGGAGCGCAAGCTGCGGGCCGACCTGGAGGAGAAGAAAGCGCGGTGGAAGGAGGGGCGGGCCAAGGAGAAGACGGTCGTCACGGCCGAGGAGATCGCCTACATCGTCTCCAAGTGGACCGGCATTCCGCTCCATCAGATCGAGGAGGAGGAGTCGGCCAAGCTCATCCGGATGGAGGAGGAGCTGGCCAAACGAGTGGTAGGGCAGACCGAGGCGATCCATGGCGTGAGCCGAGCGATTCGCCGCGCGCGAGCCGGGATCAAGAACCCGGGCCGACCGGTTGGGTCCTTCGTCTTCCTCGGGCCCACCGGCGTGGGGAAGACCGAGCTGGCCAAGGCGCTGGCCGAATTCCTCTTCGGGGCCGAAGAGGCCCTCATCCGCGTCGATATGTCGGAATACATGGAGCGCTTCTCCACCTCCCGTCTCATCGGCGCCCCCCCGGGCTACATCGGGTACGACGACTCGGGTCAACTCACGGAAAAGGTTCGGCGTCGCCCGTTCTCTGTCATCCTCCTCGATGAGATCGAGAAGGCCCACCCGGAGGTGTTCAATCTCCTGCTTCAGATTTTTGAAGATGGCCGTCTGACTGATAGCTACGGGCGGATCGTCGATTTCAAGAACACGATCCTGATTATGACGAGCAATATCGGCGCCCGCCAGATCGGTCTCCACATCCCTCTAGGCTTCTCCAAGAGCGGTGACGAGGCGGTGAGCTATGACAAGATGAAGGAAACCGTCCTGGGTGAGCTGAAACGGGTTTTCAATCCGGAACTGCTCAACCGGCTGGATGAAGTGATCGTCTTCCACCAGTTAAGCAAGGACGACCTCCGCAAGATCGTGGACCTCATGCTCGATCGGCTCCAGCAGCAGCTCAGCGAGCGAAAGATCTCGCTTGCGGTCGATCAGGACGCGAAGGACTTCCTCATCGATCGCGGGTACGATCCAACCTTCGGTGCCAGACCACTTCGTCGCGCCATCCAGCGGTACGTGGAGGATCCGTTGGCCGAAGAGGTCCTGAAGGGTCGGTTCCCCGAGGGGGGGACCCTGAGGATCACGCTTGAAGGAGATGCCTTGACCTTCGAGGAGGTCAGCCTTCTCGAAGCCCCCAAATAGCCCCACCCGTCTTCACCCCATAACTCCTCGATTTTGGGCCGCTCCCGGCGAGTTTCTGCTTGCCTTTTCTCGGGAACGCTGATACACTCCGGGCGCCGTTCAGAGGGTGTGTAGCGCGTTTTGACTCCAGGAAGGACGTCGCCAGATGCCATCATTGACCAGGTCCGTGCAGGTTGTCGCTGCGGGCTGGATCCTCTTGCTCTTGGCGTTGGCGTTCGGCAGAGCCTATGGCCAGGAGCAAGCGGTGGTCAAGCAGCTTGACATCAAAGGAAGCCGGAAGATCGACGAGGCCACTATCCGGTTCAGGCTGAAAACCAAGCTAGGAGAGCCCTTCTCTTTGGAAAAGACCCGCGAGGATGTGAAGGCCCTCTACCGGCTGGGCTTCTTTGACGACGTGGCGGTGGACGCCGAAGTCTTTGAAGGGGGCCTGAAGGTGACCTTCATCCTGACTGAAAAGCCGACCATCCGGGAGATTAAAATCCGCGGCAACAAGCAAATTACCACCGACAAGATCAAGGAAAAAATCGCAATGACAGAGGGTGGGGTGTTCAATCCGCAGGTGGTTGCCAGCAATGCGGAGCGGGCGAGGCTGCTCTACGAGGAAGAGGGGTATTACCAGGCGAAGATCGTCCCTCAGGTGGAAAAGGTCGCGGAGGGGGATGTCTCCGTTGTCTTCCAGATCGACGAGGGGGGGAAGTTTGAGATCTCCAGCGTTCGGATCCTTGGAACCAAGGGGCTGAGCGAGAGTGACATCAAGGAACATTTGGCCACCCGGGAGCTGTTCCTGTTCTTCTTTTATGGAACGCTGAAGCGGGAGGAGTTGCAGCGCGATCTAGATAGAATCAAGGCGTTCTACCTGGATAACGGCTTCCTGGACATCAAGGTTGATGAGCCGGAGATCCGGGTGCTCGAGGCGAAGCGGAGGCTGGAGATCAGCATACGGGTAGAGGAGGGACCCCAGTATAGAGTCGGAGAGGTGCGGCTCGCGGGAAACACGGTCTTTGCCACCGATGAGATCCTGAGGCCGCTTCAGATCGCCAAGCGCGGCATCTTCAGTCGCGAGGTGTTTCAGCGCGACATTCTGACCCTCACGGACCGGTATTCGGAGCGTGGGTATCTGTTCGCTGACATCGCCCCGATCATCAACACGGATCGGGTCAACCATATCGTCGATCTGGGCCTGGAGATCAGCGAGGGGAAGCAAGTCTTCGTGGAGCGGATAGACATCTCGGGGAACACCAAGACCCGTGACAAAGTCATCCGGCGGGACATCGCCCTGATCGAGGGCGACCTGTACAACAGCCGCTTGCTGGCGCGCAGCCGCCAGAATCTCAATAACCTGGGCTATTTTGAGGACGTCAAGATCGACACCCGTCGCGGGACGGCCGAGGATCGGGTTGACATCG
>CAZCMC010000086.1:0-3557 GCA_964499665.1 uncultured bacterium
CATGTAGACAGCGGTCACGCGATGTGGTATAGTCACGTGTCGTTTCCGCATAGAGGCCGGCGCGAGAGTGGCGGAATTGGCAGACGCGCTGGACTTAGGATCCAGTCCCGCGAAATCGGGATGGGGGTTCAACTCCCCCCTCTCGCACCATCAATGCAGCCTCTGACCCCAATGTGTAGATGAAAGTAGATATCGAAGAGATCAACAGCACCAAACGCGCGCTTCGGATTGAACTGCCACCCCAGAGCCTCCTGGACAAGCTGGAGGCCGCCTACCGCCATCTTGCCAAAGAGGTCCGCCTCCCGGGCTTCCGCCCCGGGAAGGTCCCACGGGATGTGCTTCGTCTTCGGTTCAAGGAGAGAGCCAAAGAGGATGCCCTACGGGAGCTGATCCCAGAAAGCTACACCCGGGCGCTCAAGGATGCCAACCTCGATCCGGTAAGCGAGCCCAGGGTGGATGAAGTGGTCTGTGAGGAAGGGCAGCCCCTACGGTACCGGGCAAGTTTCGAGGTCAGGCCGACCTTGAAACTGTCTGGACATACGGGGATTGAGGTCTACAAGGAGAACATCGAGGTTGCAGAGTCGGAGGTGGACAAGGCACTGGAGTACCTTCGCGAGCAGGCGGCGGAGTATGTGCCGATGGATGGCTGGCCGGCCCTGCGAGAGGACCTCGTGGTGGTGGACTACGAGGCCCTCCTCGGCAGTAAACCCCTCAAAGGGGTGACCGGGCAGAACGTGTCGATCCTCCTCGGTGCCCGTCAGTTCATCCCTGAGTTCGAGGACCAGCTTCACGGCCTGAAAAAAGGAGAGGTGAAGGAATTCCCCATCGAGTTCCCCGCCGACCATGCCCGACGAGAGCTGGCGGGAAAGCGGCCCCTCTTCAGGGTGGTGGTCAAAGAGGTGAAGAAGAAGCGGGTACCGGCTCTGGACAATGACTTCGCCAGATCGGCGGGTGAGTGCGAGACGGTCCCCAGTTTGAGAGAGAAGGTCAAGAAGGATCTGCTGGCCCACAAGGAGCGGGAGCAGGCGGGCCGCCTGAAAGACCAGATCCTTGATAAGTTGCTTGCCGTGCATCCCTTCGATGCGCCGGAGTCGCTGGTGGGCGCGGAGACCGAGGATATGCTCGAGGACCTGAGGCGCAGCCTGGCCGGCCGCGGTCTGACGGCCGCTCAGCTAGAGGAAGAGATGGCTCGCGGGCATGCCAAGGCGACAGATCTCGCCAGAAAACGGGTACGGAGCTCCCTCGTTTTGGAAGCGGTGGCGGAGCAGGAGCAGCTCGTGGTGTCAGAGGAGGAAGTAAACCAGGAGGTCCGTTCCCTCGCCGCTGCCTTCAATCAGGAGCCCACGGCCTTCAGCGAGATGATGCGGCGGGAGGGACGCCTCGAGGGAATGCGCCGGCGGCTGCTGGAGCGGAAGGCTCTCGATTTCCTGTACCAACGGGCGAATGTGGGGGAGGGGGTCAATCTCGTGACCCTCACCTGACCGGAGGGAGTACGCGCATGTTCCTCGTTCCAATGGTGGTCGAGCAAACCAGTCGGGGTGAGCGGGCCTACGACATCTTCTCCCGCCTCCTGAAGGACCGAATCCTTTTCATTGGCATACCGATCGACGACGTCTATTCCAACCTGGTGATCGCCCAGCTCCTGTACCTGGAGGCGGAAGACCCTGACAAGGATATCCATCTGTACATCAACTCACCGGGCGGATCGGTGACCGCCTCCCTGGCCATCTACGACACGATGCAGTATGTCAAACCGGCCATCGAGACGATCTGCATGGGCCAGGCGGCCAGCGGCGCCGCGCTCCTCTTGGCGGCCGGCGCCAAGGGAAAGCGGTTCGCGCTGCCTCACGCCCGGATCATGATCCACCAGCCATACGGCGGCGCCCAGGGCCAGGCAAGCGATATCCAGATCCAGGCGAAGGAGATCCTCCGGATGCGCCAGGAGCTCGACCGGATCCTCGCCTCCCATACCGGCCAGACGCTCGAACGAGTCGAGAAGGACAGCGACCGCGACTTCTTCATGTCACCCGAAGAGGCCAAGGGCTACGGCCTCATCGACGAAGTGATCCACTCCCGCGTCGTCCTGGCGAACTCGGCGGCCGCCGTCGCCGCGTCGCAGACCGCTTGATCACGAGGCGCCCCAGTGTGTCGAGCTCTCCTGTTCGACCAAACGGCGAATCCGGCCGCCACATTGATCCTCATGCCCACCATTGCGATCATCCCGGATAGAAACAGTTGGAACGGCGCTCGGTGCGCCCTTCACTTCACGTTGCCGTAGCGGCACTCGGAGGAGGAGTCGATGGCCAAGGCGGTAAAAGGGGGTGGAAAGCTCACCTGTTCCTTCTGTGGAAAGAACCAAGACGACGTTCGGAAGCTGATCGCCGGTCCCACGGTGTACATCTGCGACGAGTGCATCGAGCTCTGTAACGAAATCATCGCGGAGGAGTGGCAAGAGGAAAAGAGCAAGGGTCTCGGCGACCTCCCGAAACCGGCCGAGATCAAGTCGATCCTGGACCAGCACGTCATCGGACAGGAACGGGCCAAGAAGAGCTTGGCGGTGGCCGTGCACAATCACTATAAGCGCGTGAACGCCCGGATGAGCTTCGATGAGGTGGAGCTGACCAAGTCGAACATCCTGCTCATCGGTCCTACGGGAACTGGGAAGACCCTGCTGGCCCAAACGCTCGCGAAGATCCTGGATGTGCCGTTCACCATCGCCGATGCCACCACCCTCACCGAGGCAGGATACGTCGGCGAGGATGTGGAGAACATCATCCTCCGTCTGTTGCAGGTCGCGGATTACGATGTGGAGCGGGCGGAGCGCGGGATCATCTACATCGACGAGATCGACAAAATCGCCCGCAAGTCGGAAAACCCGTCCATCACGCGGGATGTCTCAGGGGAGGGGGTGCAACAAGCCCTCCTCAAGATCCTGGAAGGAACTGTGGCCAATGTTCCGCCACAAGGGGGCCGAAAGCATCCGCAGCAGGAGTATCTTCAGGTTGACACCACCAACATCTTGTTCATCTGCGGCGGGGCCTTCGTCGGATTGGAGAAGATGATCGAGCACCGGATCGGGCAGAAGTCGATGGGGTTCGGCGCCCAGATCCAAGGGAAGCGAGGAAGGCGGATCAACGAGCTGCTGGCCGAAGTTCAACCGGAGGATCTCCTCCGCTACGGCCTGATCCCCGAGCTCGTGGGAAGGCTGCCGGTGGCGGCGGTCCTTCACGAACTGGATGAGAAGGCGCTGGTGCGGATCCTGGTGGAACCGAAGAATGCCCTGTTACGACAGTACCAGAAATTCTTCGACTTCGAGCACGTGAAATTGACCTTTACCGATGATGCCATCAGTGCGGTGGCGCAGGAGGCGGCAAAGAGAGAAACCGGCGCCCGCGGCCTCCGTGCCATATTGGAAGAGATCATGCTTGATATCATGTATGAGGTCCCCTCGCAATCCGGAATCGCTGAATGCATCGTCAATCGTGAGGCGGTGATCGACCGGAAGGCACCGATCGTGCTCTACAAGAAGAAGGCCGAATCGGCCTGATCGCATCCCC
>CAZCMC010000086.1:3657-7389 GCA_964499665.1 uncultured bacterium
ACCAAATAGGCCGAAGCCCAGAGCCCTTCGGCTCCGCTCAGGATAAACTCCGCGAAGGCGTGGCAATACGAGATGAAGATTCAATGGCGACGACACCTGTATATCGCAGGCTATGGGTTGCTGGCGCTCTCAATCTCCGGGTGCGCGGTTCTTGATTTCTTCAAATCCAAGGGGGCCCAGCCATCGGGCGGGTCGGACCAGGAGTTGTTCAGCCGCGCCGAAGCAGCAATCGCCCGTAAGAAAAACGACGAGGGCCGCATAAACCTGCAGCGGTTGATCAACCAATTCCCTGAAAGCGAGCTGGTTCCGACGGCGCGCCTGAACCTCGGTCGCTCCTATTTCAATGAGAAAAAGTACGAGGAGGCGCGCGCCGAGTACCAGCGATTCCTCGAGCTGTTCCCGCAACATGAGCGCGTTGACGAGGCGCGCTATTACATCGGGCTGTCGTACGTCCGGCAAATGGAGAAAGTGGACCGCGATCAGACGTTAGCCAAAAAGGCGGTCGCGGAGTTTCAGGCCTTGACGAATGAGTTCCGCGACTCACAGTACGCGCCTGACGCGCGGGCCAAGATTGCGCAATGCCGCCGGCAGCTCGCCGACAAGGAGCTTTATATCGGCACATTCTACTTCAACCGAGGGTCCTATGGCGCCGCGATCAAACGATTCGAAACGGTTCTGAAGGAGTACCCGGGCTCCGGATACGACGATCAGGCGCTTTACTACCTTGGGGAGTCGCTCTGGGAACTCGAGCAAAAAACCGCCGCCAAGACCACCTTCGAACGCCTCATCTCTCAATTCCCGGATTCCGACATGGCCCTCCTGGGCGCGAAGCGGATCGGTGTGACCCTCGTCCAGAACCCGGCCAACCGGAAACCGGCGCCCGGCTTCTTCAGCACCGCGCTTGCCACCGTGAAGGACACGTTTTCCGAGTTGGGGGACTCCGTCATGGACAGTAACATCTGGCAGGCCTTGGCGCCGTGATCCATCAGGGAAAGAGCGGGGGCGCCTCGCGGTCGTAGCGGATGGGCAGGCTGAGGTCGGCGGATCGGCCGTCATCCCTTGGGCATCAGACGCGTACACTGCTCCGGCAGTATCATGTGCAGCCGAAGCGGGGTCTTGGACAAAGCTTCCTGATCGCGCCCACCGTACGCGATCTGATCCTACAGGCGGCGCAGTTAAGCCCGGATGACCTGGTGGTAGAGATCGGGCCCGGCACCGGCGTCTTGACGGAAGGCCTTGCCGATCAGGCCGGCACGGTCGTGGCGATCGAGCGGGACCCGGGGCTCTATCGGTTACTCGTCGGGCAGCTTGGGGATCGGCCAAGGCTCTCGTTAATCTGCGCCGATGCCCTCGTCTTCGATTACGTGAGCCTCCTGGCTGAGAAGCTTCTGCCGCATGGACGGGCCAAGCTGGTCTCGAACCTCCCCTACTCGGTGGCCACGCCCCTGATCCTCCGACTGCTCCCGCTCCAACGCTTCTTTTCCTTTCTCCTGGTGATGGTGCAGCGCGAGGTGGCACAGCGGCTTCTGGCCGCCCCAGGCCAAGAGGGGTACAGCGCCCTGACGCTGCGTTGTTCCTACGAGGCGGAGACGACCGCTGTGGGGAAGGTGTCAAGAACGGCCTTTCACCCGAAGCCCGATGTCGATTCCACCCTGGTCCGTCTCAACCTACTTTCCAGGCCTCGGGTAGCGGTCAAACGTCCCGAACTCCTGTTTCGCGTCGTGCGGGCCGCTTTCGGGCAGCGCAGGAAGACGCTTCGAAACGCCTTGCTTGGCGCCGGGATGATGGCGGATTCGACGGCCATGGAGCGAGCCCTTTTCGACGTTGACATCGATCCCAAGCGCCGCGGCGAGACCCTAACCCTCGGGGAATTCGCCAGACTGGCTGACCATTTGGATGCAATGGGAACGTTCCCGCCCGATCCCCCTCACCCTCCCCTTTCCCCCACTGGGGGAGAGGATCAAGGTGAAGGGGCTGACGATGACAGATGAAGCTCTCGGTCATCGGCGAGTTCGGCCTCGTGGAGCGAATCAAGCATTTACTCCCTCGCCCGAGCGATGCCCTCCTCGGGATCGGCGACGACTGCGCCGCCCTGCGCCCCAGGGAAGGCAGAGACCTTCTCTTGACGACCGACCTTCTGGTTGAGGGCGTCGATTTCACCATGCAGACCATCACCCCCTTTCGTCTTGGGCGGAAGACGATGGCAGTGAATCTCAGTGATATTGCCGCGATGGGGGGCCTGCCCCGCGCCGCACTGGTCGTGCTGACACTCCCGCCCGAAACGGAAATCGAGTTCGTGGACCAGCTCTATCGCGGTCTCCAGGACGAAGCTACGCGATTTGGGGTCGAGCTGATCGGTGGCGACCTCTCCGCCTCCCCCACCCTCCTGATCGGCGTCACCCTCGTAGGAGAAGTGGAGCCAGGGAGGGCCGTCACCCGATCCGGGGCAAAGCCAGGGGAACGGATCTGGGTCACGGGTCAGTTGGGCGCCTCGAGTGCGGGCCTTCTGGCGTTAGGGGCCGGATTCCGTCTGCGCGACGATGACCAAGTCGAAGCCCCCTCCGATGTCTCCACCGAGCTGAGGGAGGCGGTCCGTCGGGCTCTTGACCGACACCTCTGCCCCGTCCCAAGGGTCCGGGAGGGACGGGCGCTCGCAGAAGCCGGATTCGCCTCGGCGATGATCGACCTCAGCGATGGACTGGCCTCGGACCTGGGGCATCTCTGTCGCGAGAGCGGCGTGTCGGCAAGGATCAGAGAGGACCAAGTCCCCGTCGATCCGGCGGCGTCGGCCATCGCGCGATATCTCGGCAAAGACCCCATGGTGCTGGCGCTGCAAGGCGGGGAAGACTTTGAGCTTCTCTTTACATCTTCATCGGAACCAACTGCAATTCATGATATGTTCTCTGATGGTCCAGGCGTGACAGAAGTCGGGGAGGTCGAAAAGCCGGGGCAGGGATGCGTGCTTGTGCAGCGAAGCGGCGGAGTCATTCCTCTCGCCGGTGGCTACAATCATTTCCGGCGACAATGATAGAAGGAGCGAGATGGTCCTCGGAGATCGAGAAGAACGAATTCAGTCTTGCGGAGTCAAGGCGTGAAGGAGGGACGACGATGGAGGTAGTGCGTCGGACTGTTCAGGGCGCGAGGGTCCTTACGTCCTCGATGGCCGCCGGTTTTCGGGGCGTCGTCACGATCATGGCGTTCACCGAATCCGGTTGGATGCGTCAGTTTCGCCTCTCGAAACGGGTCATTGTCCTCTCGTGCCTGGTTCTTGTGCTCCTGATCTTCGGATCAGCCGTGACGCTGTTGAATCTGGTGCAGGGACAGTACTATCTGACCCGCATGCGCTATTTGGAGCAGGAGAACCGAGCGATGACGTTGCTTGTCGAAGGCCAGGCCGAACAACTCAGCAAGCTCAAGCTTGAAATGGCCAGGCTGAGGGAGTTTGAGGAGAGCTTGAGACGGGTCTCCGGCCTCGGTGAGCGCCCCAATCCCTAGCCTGCATTATTCACGAACATCTCACCGCAGGTCCGCGACGAGCGGTGTGCAAGGGGATCGCACGGTATGTGCCCTCCTTCCCCGTCACTCACCGTGCCGCAGCCCTCCACCCTTCGCTTGACCCCCCTCCTTTGTAAGGAGGGGCGCGGGGAGGTAGAGTGCCGGCGGCTCTACCCCACCCAACCTCCCCTTACAAAGGGGAGGAGACCGCTTCGGGTGAGGGTGTCAAGCCCGTTC
>CAZCMC010000087.1:0-3792 GCA_964499665.1 uncultured bacterium
TCTTCCAGGGGCCCGCCATTCTCGATCACGAAGTGCGCGTGGCGGCGCTTCTCCTCGCGCGGCATCTGCGAACGGATCCGCTGCATCGCCTCATCCCGGCTCAGGCGCCGCTGGGCCATCAGCCGATCGAGCCGGATAGCTTCGCTCGCCTCCACAAGGATGATCGCGTCAAAGCGACCGTGTCGTCCGCTTTCGATCAACAGGGCTGCGTCCAGGAAACACACCGCCGCCCCGCCGACAGCCGACTGCTGTATCCGGCGCTCGCACTCCGCGATGATCGCCGGGTGCATGATCTCCTCCAGTCGCACTCGAGCCTGAGGGTCGGCGAACACGATGGCGCCCAGCCTCTTGCGGTCGATTCGCCCGTCTTCGCCCACAACCTCACGCCCGAACGCTTGGACAATCGTCTCGAAGAGCGGCTGCCCCGGCGCCTGCAGCTCGTGAGCGATCTGATCGGCATCGAGGATCACAGCGCCCAGCTTCTCGAACATGCCGGCGACCGTGCTCTTCCCAGAGCAAATGCCGCCCGTAAGGCCAACAACCAGCATGCCTTCGGCCCCCCGCTCAGTATGCGTGAGCCTCGGCCCAGTTGGTACCGACGCCGAGGTCAACCTTCAATGGAACGCGCAGCGATGCCGCCCGCTCCATCTCCTCGGTGGCCACGCGCTTCGCCTCTTCCAACTCGGCCTCGGGCACCTCGAAGAGGAGCTCATCATGAATCTGGAGAATCATCTTGGTGTTCAGTCCCTCCGCCCTCAGGCGACGGAAAATGGCGATCATCGCCACCTTAATGAGGTCGGCCGCCGACCCTTGAATCGGGCTGTTCACCGCCAGCCGCTCCCCGAGCTGTCGAACAGCCTGGTTGGGGCTCTGCAACTCCGGGATCGCCCGTCGGCGCCCCCAGAGCGTCGTGATAAAGCCGCGTTCCCTGGCCTCCCGCACGGTCCGGCCGATGAACGCCTTGACCCCTTGATGCATCTCGAAGTAGCGGTCGATATAGAGCGCGGCCTCTTCCTGCGAAATGTGCAGGTCCGATGCCAGGCCGAAGGGGCTCATCCCATAGATGATGCCGAAGTTGATCGCCTTCGCCCGCCGCCGCATATCGGGTGTCACGGCATCCGGCGCCACACCGAAGATCGCAGCCGCTGTGGCGCGGTGGACATCGACCCCAGCCGCGAAGGCGGTGATCAGGGCCTGATCCTCCGAAAGGTGAGCCAGCACTCGCAGCTCGATCTGAGAATAGTCAGCCGATACGAGCCAATGCCCCTTCTTCGCGATGAACGCTCGACGGATCCGTTGCCCCACGTCGGTCCGCACCGGGATATTCTGGAGGTTCGGCTCGCTTGAGCTCAGGCGACCGGTGGCAGCGACCGTCTGATTGAACGAGGTGTGGACTCGGCCGGTTTGAGGTTCGACGAGCTGTGGGAGGACATCGACGTAGGTCGATTTCAGCTTTGCAAGGCTCCGATAACTCATGACCTCTGCAGGCAGCTCGTGGGTCCTGGCCAACCGCTGAAGCACCTCCATGTCGGTGGAATAGCCGGTTTTGGTCCGCTTCAGCGGCCTGAGCTGAAGTCGCTGGAACAGCACATCTGCCAGTTGCTTGGGCGAATTGATCTTGAACGGCCCCCCGGCCAGTGCGAAGATACGGGATTCAAGCTGGCCGAGCTGTATCTCGAGCTCCTTGCCCAATTCGCGAAGTTGATCGCCATCGACCCGAAATCCGGCCATTTCCATCGAGGCCAGGACCTCGATCAATGGCATCTCGATCGTCTCAAACAGGGAGAGGAGTCCTGCCTCTTGGAGCTTCGGAAACAGCGCGTCTTTCAGGTCCTTTACCAGGGTGGCCTCCCCTGCCGCGCGCCTCATGACCGCCTCAGGGGGTTCGACCATCCCCTCAGCCACGGATCCCAGCTCCGGCCTCACGCCCAACTGCTCAAGCGCCACCGCCTCGAGCGAATGATCTGGGCGATTAGGATTGAGAAGATAGGAGGCCACCATCGTATCGAAGGCAAGCCCGCCAAGATGGATGTCCTCCGTGCGCAGCGCGGCTATGGCCTGCTTGAGGTCGTGCCCGATCTTCCCCGGCCTGACGCCAGAGAATGCGGGGCGCAGCCGCTCGAATCCCGCCGCCGGAGCCGGCCCCCGGAAAAGGCAGACCGCGAGGCCCGGCTCCAGACAGACGGCGATGCCACGCAATCGCGAAGCGGCCTGCTCGCCGTCGTTGCGCACGACAGCGATGGCCACTTCATCCGAGGCCAGAAGATCCCTGGCCACCCGTTCCACTTCCTCTTCGCGATCGAGAGGAATGACGCGCATCGATCCGGACGAGGCTGGGGCAGCGAACGTCCGCTGAAGCCCGGTGAACTCCAGATCCCGAAAGAGGGCTTGCAGGGCGGCCTCATCCGGCTGCTGCAGCGCGATCTGTTTGAGATCAAGGCCAACCGGAAGATCGGTCCTGATCAGGGCGAGACTGCGACTGAGGCGGGCCTGCTCGGCCTGGCTTCTCAAGATCTCTCGCACCTTGCTTGATTTCACCTCGGAGAGGCGAGCGAGCAGCTCTTCGATGGTTCCGAACTGTTGGATGAGGTTCTTGGCGCTCTTCTCGCCGATCCCGCGGACCCCTGGGATATTGTCGATCGCATCACCCATCAGGCCCATCACCTCAACTACCTGACCGGGCGAGACACCGAAACGCTCCACGACCTCGGGCTCCCCATACACCTTCTCTTTCATTGGATCGTACACCTGCACCCGTGGCTCAACAAGCTGGAGCATGTCCTTGTCGCCCGTGAGGATGGTCACGCGGCGACCCTCCGCCGCTGCCTGCCTGGCCACAGAACCGATCAGATCGTCCGCCTCCTGGCCGGGTTGGATCAGAAGAGGGATCCGCATCGCCTCCACCACACGATGGATGTAGGGGACCTGCAGGCTTAGCTCATGGGGCATCTCCGCGCGATTCGCTTTGTAGTCGGCGAACCGCTCATGCCGTTCGGTCGGCCCCGGTGGATCGAAGATCACGACCACGGCGTCGGGTCGCTTGTCCCGGATGATCTTCAGGAGCATGTTGGTGAATCCATAGACGGCTCCCGTCGGCACCCCTTTGCTGTTGCTGAGGAGCGGGAGCGCATGGTAGGCCCGAAACAGGTAGGAGCTTCCGTCGATCAGATAGAGCGATTCACCTGCCATAGAATTGGCCCGATTGGGGCATTCCTAGGTCCCCCAACTCGTACTGGACAATGCCAACCGCCGCGACGACGGCGGTCTCGGTCCGCAAGGTCCGTCGGCCACACGAGGCAGTCAGAAACCCCACCTGTCGGACCAGCCTCACCTCATCCGGCGCCACGTAGAAACGGTGGGTTGACTTCGGTCGCATCAGCCCGCGCCGCGAGCAGACACGACGGGCCCCCTGCACATCAGAGCGACCCACCCACGGCCTTTTCGCCTGCGCTCCGGAACCATGCTGCAGCGGCGGAATATCGCCGCGACCCGCTCCTCTTCACTCGCCAGGATCCCAGACGTGATCAAGCAACCCCTTACCCTCAATGACCTTGCGAGACGGGGGGCGAGGCTGATGAGCGGTTCAGCCGTGAGATTGGCAAGGATCAGGTCGAAGGTCCGCCTGCCGGCCGCGTCAAGGGAACCCTGCTTCACCACGATCCGGCCATCTCCCCCGTTCTGTCTAATGTTCTCAGAAGCGATCCGACATGCCACCCTGTCGGTATCCAGGGCGAGGACTGTCGCTGCACCGAGCCGGAGCGCGGCAATCGCCAGGAGGCCGGATCCTGTCCC
>CAZCMC010000087.1:3892-5473 GCA_964499665.1 uncultured bacterium
AGGCACATCTTCGTCGTGGGATGCTGCCCGGTCCCGAAGGCCATCCCGGGGTCGAGCGTCACGACGATGTCCCCCTCCCTCCCTGCAAACGCGTCCCAGGATGGTGTGATCACCAGGCGCCTCCCGATCCGCACGGGTCGAAAAAACTCCTTCCAGCGCATCGCCCACCCGCGATCGTGAAAGGGTCGGGTCACGACCTTTGAGGGACCGGGATCCAAACCCATGGATCGGAGAGCAACCAGATACGTTCTGACGCGCGTCAGCTTTGCCTCGAGGGTGGCGTCGTCAGGAAGGTATGTGCGAAGCTTCAGGCGTGGCAACTCGGAAACGACGACCGCTGTCGCCCCCGATTCAAAGAGCAGGGCAGAGACAAGGTCGGCCACGGTAGGTGAGATGGTGATCGTGACCTCGATGTAACCTGATGAAGGGGGCTCGGCCGCGAGAGAGCGAGGACGCCTCGTCAGATCCTGCCGAACCTCTGCAGCTAGGCTAGCCGAAGAAGCTCTTGACCTTCTCAAAGAAGCTCTTGGCTAGAGGGCTCCCATCCCCGTTTTCAAGCTCAGCGTAGGCTTCCAGCAATTCGCGCTGCTTTGCGGTGAGCCGGGTTGGCACTTCGACCACGACCCTGACGACAAGATCGCCGCGGCCATGGCCGCGCAGGCTGGGCACCCCCTTCCCGCGCAGGCCGAATTCGGAGCCCGACTGCGTCCCAGGCGGGATCTTGAGCTTCACCATCCCGGAAAAGCTCGGGATCTCGAACTCCGCGCCCAGCGTGGCCTGCGCGAAGCTCACGGGGACCTCACAGTACAGGTCGTCGGCATTTCGAGAGAACAGCGGGTGTTCCCGAACACCAATGACAACATAGAGATCCCCGCGATCTCCCGAACGGAGGCCGGCCTCTCCCTCGCCGGTCAGCTTCAAGCGGGTTCCTGTCTCCACGCCTGCCGGAATCTTCACGGTAAGCGATCGATCGAGCCTCGATCGCCCCGTCCCGCGGCAATCTCGGCACAGGTGCTCGATGACCCGCCCCTCGCCCCGACAGGCCGAGCAGGTCTGGCTGATGGTGAGGAACCCTTGGGAGTACCGGACCTGACCGCTTCCCCGGCAGGAGCGACAGGTGGCGGGAGAAGTCCCCGGCTTGGCGCCGCTCCCTTTACAGGAGCCGCATGCCTCGAGCCGAGGGATGACGATCTCCTTCTCCGCTCCAAGCACCGCTTCCTCCAGGGTGATCTCAAGATCATAGCGGAGATCGGAACCACGGGACGTGCGGCGACGAGAAGAGTCCCCGAAAAATCCCTCGAAGAGATCCTCGAAGACCGAGCCGAATCCTGCATCTCCGAATCCCTCGGTGCCCGCTCCGACGCCGACCATGCCGAACCGGTCGTAGGCCGCTCGCTTCTCGGAATTGCTGAGGATCTCATACGCCTCCGTGACCTCTTTGAACCGCTCTTCCGATCCCTTGTCGCCCGGGTTCTTATCCGGATGATGTTGGTGGGCCAGCCGCCGATAGGCCCGTTTGATCTCCTCTGCAGGGGCCTCCCGCTCAATCCCAAGAACCTGGTAGTAGTCGCGCTTGCTCAT
>CAZCMC010000087.1:5573-7355 GCA_964499665.1 uncultured bacterium
GTTTTCGACACCTTGACCATCGATGGTCGCAGAAGACGCCCCTCCAGCAGGTATCCTTTCCGAACCTCCTCCATGACGATATTGTCCCGACCGTCAGGTGACTCCACCTGAGCCGCAGCCTGATGGAGGTTTGGATCGAACTCGCGGTCCAGGGCCTCAATGACCTTGACCCCTACTTTCTCCAAGGTCGTCTGAAAGAGCCGAAGGATGATCTCGAGCCCCTCGGCGACAGCCTGTGCCTCCGCTGCGGACCTGGCGGTGGCGAGGGCCCGCTCCAGGCTGTCCAAGACTGGCAGGAATTCCAGGATCAATGCCTCGTTCGCGAACTTCACGAACTCGCTTCGCTCCCGCGCCATCCGCTTCTTGTAGTTCTCGAACTCCGCATGGAGGCGGAGGAGCCGGTCGTTGAGCGCCTCCACCTCTGCGACCCTCTCCTTTAGTTCGGCCTCGAGTCGACCGACCCTTGCCTCCAGCTCGCTGGAGGCGGCAACTGCGGTCGTGTCGGACTCGTTCCTTGTCGTCTTATCCTCTTCGCTTTCCTGTCCCATCATTCGATCGCTTCGACTCAACCCGCAGTCGGATTCCAGATTAGAGATGGCTCCGTGATCATGAAGGGGGCCGTTCTGGTATGACGCTACGCGGCTGCCTCCGTAAGGATCTTGCTCATGAGCCTGGCGGTGAAGTCCACCAGGGCCACCATCCGCTCGTATGCCATCCGTTTCGGGCCCACGATCCCCAACACGCCAAGAACATGATCGCCGCTCGTATACGGCGAGGCGATCAGACTGAGTTCACGCAACTCTCTGATCTCGCTTTCGCCGCCAATGAGAACCCTGACCCCTCCCGGGGCCAGGAACTGATCGAGAATCTTGACCAACCTTGACTTCTCCTCGAACGCCTGGAACATCTCCTTCATTTTCTTCACATCGGCGAACTCCGGCTGGTGGGCGATGTTGGCCGCGCCCCCGATATACACCTCCCCGCCCTCTCCCTCCATCGTCTTGTTGCTGAGTTCCAGCGCTCGGCGCATCAACTGGTTGAATTCGTCACGCTCTTCGGCCATCCTGGCAACGATGCGATTCCTCACCTGGTGGAGGGTGACTCCCCCCAGCAAGGTGCTGAGGTAGCGGGAGATCCGATCCAGTTCAGTCTGCTCAATCACCTCGTCAATCACGATGACCTTCTGTTGAACAAGGCCGGAATCAGCAACCAGGACCACCAAGATCCGTTCCCGATTGAGATGGACGAAGTCGATCCGCCGCCAGGTGTTCTGTGTGAGCTTTGGCGCCAGAACGACGGCGGCGTAACGGGAGAGATCCGAGAGGATGCGGCTGGTCCCTTGCATCAGCTCCTCGGCCTGCCCCCAGCTTGGCCGAATCCCTTTCTCGATCCGGCTTTCGTCCACCTTTGATAGCTTCGGGCGTCGCATCAGGCTATCGACATAGCAGCGGTACCCCAGGTCGGTTGGAACCCTGCCGGCCGAGGTGTGTGGCTGAGAGAGGTAGCCGACCTCCTCCAGGTCGGCCATCACGTTGCGAATCGTGGCGGCGCTCAGATCGCTCAGGTACCGCCTGGCGATGCTCCTGGACCCCACTGGCGCCCCGGAGGTGATATAGTCGTGGATGACCGCCTTCAGTATCTGACGCTGTCTTGGGGTAATGTCATGCGCTTGCATCGGATCCCCTCACGCCTCTTCGTTGTTTAGCACTCTCATGAAGAGAGCGCTAAACCCGCAAAAATCATTATTAGGAAATATCGTCCCTGTTGTCAAGGGGATTTGCC
>CAZCMC010000088.1:0-7253 GCA_964499665.1 uncultured bacterium
TCCCCTCCCGGTTGATGAAGAAGGTCTCGGGCACGCCATAGACCCCGTAGTCGATCGAGATCCTTCCCTGTGGATCCGGACCGTTCGGGAAACTCAGCTTGAACCGCTCGATGAACGCCTTGGCGTCGGCTTCTCGATCCTGGATGTCGACGCCGATCACCATGACCCCTCGATCCTTGTAGGCCCGCCACGCCGCCTCCAGCGCCGGCGCCTCCTCAAAGCAGGCCGGGAAGCACCAGGAGGCCCAAAAGTTCAGCACGATCGCCGTGCCGCGGAGTTGCTCCAACCCGGTGGCCCCCCCGTCGAAACTCGACAGGGCGAACGGCGGCGCCGAGTTGCCGACCAGCGGCGACGGCACCTGCCGTGGGTTGGTCTTGAAGCCGTAGGCCAACAGCAGGAGGATCGGCGTGACGGCGATCGGAACGATCAGCTTCTTCCAGGTTGCCACGCGACTCGCTCCTTCACAGGCTCGGCCGCCAGCACGCGGCGCCGATCGGGCCAGATCGCCACCAGCGCGCCGAGGGCCATCACCGCCCCGCCGATCCATATCCACATCACCAGTGGCCGAATCAAGACCTTCAGCGTCGCCGAGGCGCCGTCCCGGGTGAAGGACGAGAGGATCAGGTAGAGGTCCTCCCGCGGCGTCGAGCGGACATCGACGGTCCCGATCGGCTGCTGCTCGGACGAATAGAACCGTTTGGAGGGCCGCATCTCCGCCACCTGGCGGTTCGAGTTCAACACCGTGAAGGTCCCCTGCACCACGAAGCGATGAGCCTCCTGCCAGGCAGTGAGGTCATCGAATCGAACCTGGTACCGCCCAAGGTGCATCGATTCGCCCCGCTTCAGCGAGACCTCCTTCTCGAGCCTAAAGACGGTCGAGGCGGTGATCCCGATCACGACGAGCACGACGCCCAGGTGCACGATGAGCCCTCCATATCGCCGCCGGCTGCGCCTCGTGAGATTCGAGAGCGCCGTGAGATACCCTTCCCCGGAAATCTGTCGCCGTGCCCACACGCCCCGGGCGAACTCCTGGATGACGGTCGCGGCCGCGAACATGGCCAAGCTGAAGGCCAGGAGCGGATACAGCCCCCGCACCCCCAAGATGGACGACACCCCGGTGCCGAGGAACGCCAGCAGCAAGGGGAGGCTGAAGTTGCGGCGCAGGCTTTCCAGCGAGGCGCGCCGCCAGGCGATCAGTGGCCCGATCGCCATCAGGAAGATCAGCACCAAACCGATCGGGACGTTCACCTTGTTGAAGAATGGCTCGCCCACGCTGACCTTCACCCCCCGAACCGCCTCGGAAATCAGCGGGAAGAGCGTACCGAGCAAGACGGCAAACGCAAATCCCAGCAGCAGGAGATTGTTCATGAGAAAGGCGGTCTCGCGGGAGACCAGGGAGTCAAGGTCCCCCTCGGCCTTCAACCCGTCGCTCCGATAGACCAGGAAGCCAAAGGAGACGAGGAGGATCACGCCGATGAACGCAAGAAACAGCGGGCCAATGGTCGATTCCGAAAAGGCGTGCACAGAGGAGAGGATGCCGCTTCGCGTGAGAAATGTGCCGAAGATGGTGAGCGCAAAGGTGGTGATGATCAGGGCAAGGTTCCACACCTTCAACATCTTCCGCCGCTCCTGGATCATTATAGAATGCAAGAAGGCGGTGCCGGTCAGCCACGGGAGCAACGAGGCATTCTCCACCGGGTCCCAGGCCCAGTAGCCGCCCCACCCCAGCACTTCGTAGGACCACCATCCACCGAGGATAACCCCGACGGTCAGAAATCCCCAGGCGACGATCGACCAGCGCCGGACCGTTCGGATCCATTCTTCACCGAGCCGCCCCTTGATCAGGGCGGCCATGGCGAAGGCGTAGGGGACCGACCAGCCGACGTAGCCGGCATACAGGCAGGGAGGATGGATCGCCATCAGCGGGTGATTTTGCAAAAGCGGGTTCGGTCCCCGCCCGTCAGCGGGGGGTGGAAAGATCGCCGTGAACGGATTGGCCGGGAAGGCCGCCAGGAAGAGGAAGAACGCCGAGATGGACAGGAGGACCGCGGTGGCATACGGGATCGCCTCGCGGTTACGTTTTCCCTCGATCACCACGGCAAGGAGGCTCATGAGGGCCAGGATCCATATCCAGAGGAGGATCGACCCCTCGAGCGCTCCCCACAGGGCGATGACCGTGTAGAGGAGCGGCGTCCCGAGGCTGGCGTTCCTGGCCACATACTGGATGCTGAAGTCACGGCCGACCAGGGCCGCCTCCATCAGTAGGACAGCGAAGGTCGCGAGGCCGAAGACGACGAAGACTGCGGTGCGGCCGCTCTCGATCAATGCCGGCTTTCGTCGCCGCGCCCCAAGGATCGAGACGATCGCCCCATAGAGGGCAATGCCCAGGGCCAGCACCATCGTGAAACGGCCCAGCGTCGAGATCATCGTCGCTCCTCGGGTGGCTTCATCAACGTCCGGTACAGATCCTTGGCCTGGGCCTGACCAGCCTGAGGCGGTCGGTACTCCTCGGAATGTTTGGCCAGGATCGTGCTCGCGATAAACAGATTACCGCTCATGTACTTTCCCTCAACTATCGCCCCCGTCCCCTCCTTGAACAGGTCGGGCGGGGAGCCGGTGTGCATCACCGCGACCTGCTCCTTCCCGTCGGTCAGGCGAAAGGTAAGCTGAAGCGTCCCCGGGTCCCAATGCACTGACCCCGGGACAACCATGCCGCCGAGGCGGAATGACCTGTCGGCCGCCGACGCCCCTTTCTCATTCAGTTCCGCCGGCGTAATGTAGTAGACAGCGGCCTCCCGGATGCCTCCATAGATCAGATAACTAAGGGCCGCCGCCACGATGATCGCACCCAGCAGCAACTTGGTCTTTTTCGTCATCGCGTCGTGTCTTTCGAGAATCGCTTGAGGGTTGCGATCTGGGCCGCCATCGCTTTCGTCCGCCTGCTCACCGATAGAAGATAGCATAGCAGGCCGAGGGCAGCCAGTAGATACGCAGCCAGGATATAGGGCCACGGATTCACGCCGCCCCCTCCATCCTCAGCCTGCTCAGCTCCCACCTGGCCTCCTCCAGTCGGATTCGCTTGACCAGGAAATACCCGTACAGCAACACGAAGGCGGCGAGGTTGGTATAGAGGGCCACCTGCATGTCGGGAGCCACGGTCGATGGGCCGGGCCGAAGAACCGACGCGGGCTGGTGCAGGGTGCGCCACCAGACGACCGACATGTGGATGATCGGGACATCCAGGAAGCCGATGATCCCCAGGACTGCGCTGAAGGTTGCACCCCGGGAGGGGTCGTCCACCAGCGCCCGGAGCATCAGATAGCCGATGAAAATCAGCAGCAGGATGGTGGTGGTCGTCAGCCGCGCATCCCACGTCCACCATGTTCCCCAGGTGGGCCGCCCCCAGATCGAGCCGGCCGCGATCGCCAAGGCGGTGAAGAGGACGCCGATCTCGGCGGAGGAGTGCGCGATCGCATCGTGTCGCTCGCAACGGCGCGCGAGGTACAGGATGCTCGTCACGAACACGACGAAGAAGGCGAGGTAGCTGACCAGGATCAGGGGAACGTGCAGGTACATGATCCGCTGGACCTCCCCCTGCACGGCGTCGGGCGGAGCATAGACGAACGCGCTGTATAGCCCGGTCCCGAGGCCAATTACTGCCAGGATACCCAGTGCCCGCTCCACACCCCGCCCGATCATCGCACCTCGCACTTCGGACTTCGCACCACTTTTATCACTCCTCCACCAGGTATTCGAAGGTCAGCAACGAGGCCACCAGAATGACGGTGTCAAAAGCCGCCATCAGCTTCAGCCAGGGCATGGCGAGCTCGAACGGGTCGCCGCGCAACACGACCTCCGTTCCCTTCACCGCGGACAGGATGAGCGGGATGGTCAGGGGAAACAGGAGGAACGGCAGCATCGCGTCCCGTGCCCTGAGGCCAGCCGTCATGGCAGACAGCAGCGTCCCCGCTGCGGCGAAGCCGATCGTCCCCGGGACGGCGATCAGCAGCAGCTTGGGGAGACGCGACCAGAGGTCCATATTATAGAGCACGGCGAAGAGGGGGAAGATCACCAGCTCCACCACAAGGATCACCGTGAAGTTCACAAGCAGCTTCCCCAGATAGATCGCCTCTCTCGGAGCCGGATACAGGAGCAAGCCGTCCAGGCAGTCGTTCTCCAGCTCACCCTGAATCGATCGAGCCAGGCCGAGCACGCTGGTGAAGGTGAAGGCCAGCCAGAGGAGACCGGACGACGCTCCACGAATCAACGTCTGATCGCCGCCGAGCGCGAAGTTAAAGAGGAACAGGACCAGGAAGGCAAAAAAGACCATGGCGCTGAAGCTTTCGCGATCTCGCCACTCAGCGAGCAGGTCCTTTCGCGCGATCGCCACGACGCGCCGGACAAAGCTCATTCCACGTCCCCCAACTCTCCATGCAGCGAGAACAGAGAGCGAAACGCCTCCAGGCTGGTGTCGTCTCGACGACCTTCGAAAACCAGGCGTCCCTGTCGCAAGATGGCCAGGCGGTCTGCCACGCCGAATCCCATCGTGAGATTATGGGTGGCCAGAATGGTGGCTGCCCCCCCGATCTTCGACGCCATGAGGAACTCCTCCAATAGCTTCGTGGCCTGCAGGTCCAAGCTCGCGTAGGGCTCATCCAATAAGATCACCTTACACTCACGGAGCATCAGCTTTGCCAGGGCAAGGCGACGCTTCATTCCGCTTGAGAATGTCCTGACGCTCGAACCGGCCGCCGCTTCCAGACCGACGCGGAGGAGGACCTGGGCGATGCGCTCGCCTGCCCGATCCAGCCCCAGCATGGCCGCGGCGAACGCGAGGTTCTCACTGGCGGTCAGGGTCTCGTACAGTTGGTGCCCGTGGGCGAGGGTCCCGATGGCACCTCTCGCGCTGTCGCCGCCCGTGCCGACCTCGAATCCAGCGACCCGCGCAGTTCCGGCGGTCGGTCGAACCCGTCCAGCAAGGATCCTGAGCAGGGTGGTCTTCCCGGCACCATTCGAGCCAAAAAGGGCCAGGATCTCACCCGGGGCGACGCACAGGTCGATCCCCCTCAGGGCCGGATAGCCGCCATACCACTTGCCCAGCCGCCTTGTCTCGACGGCCGGCGCCGGACCCGGCATTCGCCCTTCCCCATTAGGCGTCACCATCCCCGTCCCATCGCCAGGCCCAGATACAGCGCCGCCCCGCCGAGGGCCGCGCCGATCCAGGCGCAGCGTTGGAGGCGACCAACCAGCATGAGCTTCGCCGCCACCTGATCATCCGCCATCACTTCCTGCCCGCCAGCAGCCTCCACCATGGATCTGGTCAGACGAAGCCCCAGGCCGAAAAACTGATAGCTGTTCAGCAAGGCCAGGACGAATACCACAAGAAGCTTTGGTCCCAGCGTGGAGAACAGTTGGCTGAAATAGCGGCCCCCGAGCGCCGCCTTCAGGTCGGTCAGCATAGCGGCGCCCGTGATAATCAACAACCCAAGAGCTGCCAGGGAGATCGGGTGGACAACCGTGATAACCCGCGCGATCGACTGAAGGGTCTGTCGCGCCTCCTGAGGCCGGCGTGACGCCGGTATCAGAAAGCCCCCGACAAACACCATTCCGCTCAGATACAAGAACGCCACCACCAGATGCAGGTACGGCAGAGGGGACATGTTGCCCACAAGCACGCGTTCACGAACCAACGCGACCAGGAAAGCAGGCGCACACGCGCCTGCAAGGATGCCACCGACTCACTATAGAAGTAGAATATTTCGACTGAAATTGCAAGGAGGAAGGAATTGAACAGGGGAAGTGGAGAAGGTGACGTATCAGTGCGGCAAGGCCGATCTTTCTTTTTCCAATCCGATCAGCGACCCGCCATTCTCCAGCAGCGTAATGAAGTGCTCCACCAGTTCGGGATCGCGCCAGCCCCTTTCAGCCTCCTCCCTCATGATATCGAAGACCCGCTCTCTCGCGAGGGACGGCTTGTATGGCCTGGCTGTGATAAGGGCATCGTAGATGTCAACGATCTGGATGATCCGGGCAGTAAGCGGAATCTCCTGCCCCTTTAGGCCGTCAGGATAACCGCTGCCGTCCCATCGTTCATGGTGATGGCGGATGATGGGCAGGACCAGTTTAAGCGACTTGAGCGGCTTGCAAATCCGCTCCCCGATCACCGGGTGCTCCCGCATGACCCCCCACTCTTCCTGACTCAACCCCGTTTTCTTGTTGAGGATCGATTCCGGGATGGCGATCTTGCCGAGGTCGTGCAGGTAGCCCCCCCGGCGCAGAGCCTTCAACTGCTCCGCTGGGAGCCTGAGGCTCTGGCCCAGTGCCACCGAGTACTGGGCCAGGCGTTCGCAGTGCCCCTCCGTGTAGGCATCCTTTGCCTCGACGCTCAGGCCCAGTGTGCAGAGGACATCCTCGGCCTGCTCCAACTCGTCGGTGAACTGCTTGAGCTTCAGGAGAGACCTGACCCTGGCGCTCAACTCCGCCTGGTGAAACGGCTTGGTCAGGAAATCATCTGCCCCGGCCTCGATGCCACGGATCTTGTCTTCCAGGTCGCCCAAGGAGGTCAGCATGATGACGGGGATGAGCCGAGTTCGCTCATCCTCCTTGAGCCTGGCGCAGACCTCGTATCCAGTCACGCCTGGCATCATGACATCCAACAGGATCAAATCCGGAGGATCGGCCGCCACCAGGTCCAAGGCACGTTCACCGTTCCGCGCGGCGATGATCTGATAGCCCTGAGGAGCCAGTGTGGCCTCCACCAGCATGACGTTCGCCTCCTGGTCATCCACAACCAGAATCTTCCGGCAAGGTGGGTACTCTGATTCCATCACCTGCTCCGAACCGCGTCCAGCGAGCCTCTATCGAACTCCCATGTGCTAGAAGCCTATGCCTTAAGGCTTCCCGGGGTTGATAGGTTATAAGACCCGACACCGCGTGTCAAGAAGAATTATCAATCTTCGCTGAATCTTAGCATTTTGTGGTTAGGATAGCTCCAGACAGGATCGAGGAGCCGTCTGAAGTCATGAGCGGGAGGACGCGGTGGAAAGCACCGGGACGCGGGCTTCCAGAGGCGGATAGGTCTGGTGCACACCCTGATGCGCCGGACCAATCGAACCGAAAATCACGTCTAATGAGGTGGGAAGAAGATCGACTCCAAAGCTCGCCTCGAATCGTTGAACGAGGACCGGAATCACCTCCTCTACCGGCACGGGACAAGACAGCTCTTTGGCGATGCTCGTCGCGCTGGCGCCCTT
>CAZCMC010000089.1:0-7172 GCA_964499665.1 uncultured bacterium
ACCTTCGCTCGCCTGAGTTCGTCGAAGGCTCCCCTCAGGGGAGAAGGAAGGGATGTGACGGGAGACACTCGCACAGACGGCCCCGGATTCCAGAAATCCGGGGCCGTTTTGCTTTCTTCCCAGGTTCCCTAGAGAAATTTACTTGTGATACCCTTCCAATCAGGGTAACTGATTGGACAAGTAGCGTCACCAACCCAGGTGGTGATCCACCGGTTTTCACTTCAGCCCTCTACTCCTCAAGGGGGTCAGTATAGGACGCACAGGATGGCAGACCTACACCTGGCCTTCGCAGACGAAGGATGAGATGCCGTTGGCCAGCAGGGTTTTAGTACTCGATGAGATCGTGGGGTGGTCCGTCTGGGTAGATGACCCTAGGGGGCACCGGGCCGGGGCCGACCTACTGCCCGACCAGCTCGACGCGGCGATTCTTGGCCCGCCCCTCTTCGGCGGCATTCGAGGCGACCGGCGCCAACGGCCCGACGCCGTTCGCGATCAGTCGCGCCGCGGCGATGCGATGGTCGTTGACCAGGGCGGTCACGACCGCTTCGGCCCGCTGCTTGGAAAGCGTCATGTTTGAGGGAAGATTTCCAACATTGTCGGTGTGCCCGACGACGTGGAGCTTGAGCGTTGCCTGCGAGTTTAAGAGCTTGGCGATTTCGTCGATGACCGGCTTCGATTCCGGCTTGATGATGGACTTGCCGGTGTCGAAGTAGATGCCGTACACGGCCACGTGCCCGCTCTTCGTGATGTCGTCGGCCAACGCCTGGGCGTTCACGGTCACCATCCCGGCCTGCATCGGCTTGACTTCGATGATGGTTAACCAAGTTCCGCCCTCGTACTTATCCTTTTCGACAACGAGTGAGACATAAACATCCCCAGAAGGCCGTGACAGCTTCGCCGCCAGGTAGCGCATCGGTTCTTCGCAGTTCAGGCACCAAATACCGGACGCCGTGTTCGTGTAGCTGTACGGAAACTTTTCACCAATGCACGCCTTCCCATCACAGGCGAAGAGGATCTGGAATCCGCTCTTCTGCAGGGCGTCGCGGTAGCTTCGGATGACTTCCAATCCCGATCGATTCGCCGGCGTGCTGTACTTGAACTTCGTCACTTTGCCTTCGAGACGTTCGGCTTTTGTGAATTTGTCCTTGTCCAGGATCGGCCCGAGCGCGAGCGAAAACTCATCGAACTCCGCTGTCTTGTACTCCAAGACTTCCGACCCTTGGAAGCGCGAGACCAACGGATGGTCTTGCGGTTTGGTCTGCGCCGCGGCGGAAACCGCGAATCCCACAACAAGCAAGGTTAGTGCGACGGCAGCAACATGAGATCTTTGCACCATGGACTCCTTTCTTATGGCTATTTCTTTTCGCGCTTGAATGTGGACGTGAATAGCACGCCTTTGAATGTGAGCGTAGTCCCGTCGCAGGTATAGCTCCCGCCAATCCGGCGGGGCCGAGACCGCTCAAGGGGTTGCTGGTAGTTCTACCCTGCGGTTCTGTCTGCTTGGCATTCAATTCCGATTTCTCGACGCTTTTGACCGTTGCCGTGCCCTTGCTGGTCGTGATGTGGCCCGTGGCCGTGCCGCTCCCCAAGGTGGTCGCGCCGACGTTTGCATCCATCGGCTTCATCCCGTTGTAGTCAATCGTCGCCGTTCAGTCTCCCTTGATGGTTAAACAGGATGCCTGCGCCGCCGCGGTCGCCGTCGATCAGGGCAACGGACTGTGTGCGCCACGCGCCGACGAGACATCCATCAATCGCACCTTTGGTCGTACCTGATTTGGTCGCAGGTGGAGTCTTGGATTGCGCCGTGTCATCTGGCCCTTTTCGAGCATTCCTCTCGGATGAGTTTCTGAAGAGCGTCAATCGTATCTTTTAGATCCCAGATCGCCTGCTTCAGTTTGCTGCGACCCAAAACCCACTTTCGGCGGCTTTCGATGATGTCGAAGCTCGAAATCCATGACAAACCCTTTACGTCCTGCTCCCATTTTTGACGTGCGGCATCGAGACGCCTGACAGCGTCCTCAAGTTGGTCCAGTTCAGCCTTAGCG
Source organism: uncultured bacterium (assembly GCA_964499665.1). Taxonomy (GTDB): domain Bacteria; phylum Methylomirabilota; class Methylomirabilia; order Methylomirabilales; family Methylomirabilaceae; genus Methylomirabilis. Next base: position 2,046 of record CAZCMC010000089.1, read on the forward strand.
TCGTCGAGCGCCTTCTTCAGCTCTTCACAGGTGTCCGTCTCCATCGGAGGTTGCTGCGGTGGGACCTGGACCGTGGGCGGCGGCTTCGGGGGCCCCGTGACGGTTGGCGGTACGCTCGGGGGCGCGAGGAGCGGCTGCTCTCCTGGCACGCGCGGCAGCGGCGTGTCGGGCACCTTCCCCTGCGGCGTCTGCTGCTGCCGAAGACTCTGGCCGAGCCGTCTGATGAGCTCGTCCGGCGCGTCTGGAGGCGTCGGGCTCGGGGGCGGGACGGGCATCACCGGTTGCGAAGGGTCGCGCAGGAGCCCGCGAGCGCGCTCCTGCTCGGCCCGACCCAGATCCCCGGGCGGCACCGTGGGCGGCGCCTGTCCTCGAGGGGGGCTTTTCGGCGGTGTCTGCGTCGTCGGCGGCGTCGTCGCGGTTGGCGGTGTGGTGGGACACGCGGGGAACGTCGTCTGGGCCACGAAGACGTTCGCGCCCGTCGGCGTTACCCATTGCGTCCCGCCCGGCACGAACTGGACGCTCTGGCTGCCGGGTGGCAGATCCGGGGGGCACTTCACCGGCTTCCCCTGATGGGTGCACTTACAGTCGATGCCAACTTGCGGCGTGGTCGGCTGCGCGGGCGGCGGCCCGCCTGTTTGTGATGGTGGCGGACAGGGTTCGCGAGCAAAATTTCGCCCAGTGCCGGGATCGAAAGCGGTATTGGGATTGCTTTCGGAGCGCTGAACAGCAACTTGTGACCCACCGAAGTTTGCCCCATTTGCCGGTGCGGTGGCGACCGGTTTTAGTGTCTTCACATCAATCCAGCAGCCATTTGGTTCCCGAGCAAAATTTCGCCCAGTGCCGGGATCGAAAGCGGTATTGGGATTGCTTTCGGAGCGCTGAACAGCAACTTGTGACCCACCGAAGTTTGCCCCATTTGCCGGTGCGGTTGCGACCGGTTTTAGTGTCTTCACATCAATCCAGCAACACGCCTGCGGGACGGGCGTCTTGGGTGGCGTCGTTCCCAGTGGAGGTGGGACCTGGACCGTGGGCGCCGGCTTCGGGGGCCACGTGAGGATCGGCGGTGGGCTCGGGGGCGCGAGGAGCGGCTGCTCTCCTGGCACGCGCGGCAGCGGCGTGTCGGGCACCTTCCCCTGCGGCGTCTGCTGCTGCCGAAGACTCTGGCCGAGCCGTCTGATGAGCTCGTCCGGCGCGTCTGGAGGCGTCGGGCTCGGGGGCGGGACGGGCATCACCGGTTGCGAAGGGTCGCGCAGGAGCCCGCGAGCGCGCTCCTGCTCGGCCCGACCCAGATCCCCGGGCGGCACCGTGGGCGGCGCCTGTCCTCGAGGTGGGCTTTTCGGCGGTGTCCGCGTCGTCGGCGGCGGCGGTTGGGTGCCTGGTGGCGGCGTGGTGGTCGCCGGTGGCGGCGTCGTAGGTGACGGCGGCGGCGTCGCGGTTGGCGGTGTGGGGGGACACGCGGGGAACGTCGTCTGGGCCACGAAGACGTTCTTGCCCGTCGGCGTCACCCATTGCGTCCCGCCCGGCACGAACTCGACACTCCGGCTGCCGGCTGGCAGACCCGGGGGGCACTTCACCGGTTTCCCTTGATGGGTGCACTTGCAGTCGTCGGCCTGGACGCGGGGCACGGCCATGAGGCCCACGAGCAGAGCGGTCGCGTAGAGCAGGAGAGCACACTTTGACAACGTTCTGTTCATCTCGGCTCACTCCTACATTCCTCGCGACCCGGTCCGCGTCGGCTCCCGACATCCGGTCCAAGGCCCCAGGTAACGACTTCGATATCATCTACCAGCAGCTGCTTTATTGCTCATACGTGAGCGGCTTCCCGGTCTTTGTGTCGATGAACTGCTGCTTCTTGTCATCCCACACGGCATTCTGCCCGGTATTTACATTGAACCACCGGTCGGGATCGCCCTCCGCGGGTATAAACCCCGGAGGTCCCCAGACGCCCTTTTTCCCATCCCATTTGAGGGGCAGTCCCGGGCGCCAGCCGTCCCACTTCGCAGCACCCGTCGACGTAATGGAATAACCCGGCGGAAGCTTCTTGATCATCTCGGTGCCGTCTGGAGGGTGATCGCCCCGCACGCTCGGCCCCGGCGGCTCGGGTGGCTTCTCCTGTGTGGTCGGAGGTTGCTGTTGTATGAGGCCGCCGAGTCTGCTGATCGCCTCATCGGTCTCCCTGTCGGTTGACTGGCCGGGGAGGCCCGGAATGACGGGACCTGGAATGACAGGAATCAATGGCTGAGGGGGTCCTCCCTTGATCATCAGCCCGCGCGCGCGCTCCTGCTGGGCCCGACCCAGATCCCCGGGCGGCACCGTGGGCGGCGCCTGTCCTCGAGGTGGGCTTTTCGGCGGTGTCCGCGTCGTCGGCGGCGGCGGTTGGGTGCCTGGTGGCGGCGTGGTGGTCGCCGGTGGCGGCGTCGTAGGTGACGGCGGCGGCGTCGCGGTTGGCGGTGTGGGGGGACACGCGGGGAACGTCGTCTGGGCCACGAAGACGTTCTTGCCCGTCGGCGTCACCCATTGCGTCCCGCCCGGCACGAACTCGACACTCCGGCTGCCGGGTGGCACACCCGGGGGGCACTTCACCGGCTTCCCCTGATGGATGCAACAGTCGTCGGCCTGGACCGGCATCGCGGCACTCAGGACCGCGACGAGGACAGTGGCGCAGCACACCATGGCACGGACCAGCGCTCCGATCATCTCGGCCCCCTTCTTCGGGTCTCCGAACGTCCCGACACTGCCTAGCGCCCGGGGAGCTTCACGAGGTCCCCACGCTTCGCCTGAAAGGGCGCCCGCATCCGGGCCACGCTGAACTTCTCCTGGACGCTCACCACCTCGATCTCGCCGCGCTTGTCTTCCACGATCCCGAGGAGCGCGCCCGAATTGGGGTCCGTCAGCTCCCGTACCACCGCGGTCACCGTGAAGACATCGCCGGGCTTCAGGCCCGCGCTCGCCCCCGCGTTGATGTACACCTGCTCCCCCGCCGCCTCCACAACCCGGCCCGTCCACGGTACCTGCTCCGTGGACTGGATGATGAACATCACGGCCTGCTCGATGGCCTGGCGCGTCGCTTGCCCCAGGACCGTTTTCTCAAATGCATCGCCGCCGAAGCTCACCTGCTTGATATTGATGTCGGCCGAGATCCCGGTCGCGCTCACTTTCGCCTCCGCGCGATGCGATTGGAGGACCTGCGCCGTGGTGGTGTCGATGAGGCGAATGTCCATGCCGACCACCCCGTTGACGAGCTGGCCACCCAGGGCGCCCCTGAGCATCCCCGTGCCGATGCCGAGCCGGAGGCCGCCGCCCCCAGCCCGTTGGTCGAACTCCGTGACCGACCCCGCGACGAGGAGCTGGGCCCCGACCACCCGGCTCACCTGGGCGGCGGTCTCCTTGGAGACGATCTTCTGCAGGGCCATCTCCTGCTCCCGGAGCACGCTCGCCAGCTCGGCCCGCTCCACCACGATGAACTGGCCGGACTCCACCAGCGCGGTGGTGAGCTGGGCCGCCAGCCCGCCCCCGATGTCCCAGCCGCCGTACTGGGCGACGAAGTTACCGGCCGCATCGAACTTGGCGACCGCGATCCGCTTCTTGGGGCCCATCTGTTGGGGCGGCCCGGGCTGGCCAGCAGCGGTCGGTGTGCCCGCTGCGGGGCTCGCGGCCAGCGCAGCAGCAGGCGGCGAGGAGGCGCCGCCAGTGCTGACGCACCCCGCCAGGACGATGAGAAGAACAACGAGCGTGGCTGTCGTCGCGAGACTCTTCTCCCTGATCATCTCTTCCCCTCCTTCTCCGCGTCCCGGATCAACTGCCCCAGACGCTGGATCGCCCGGTCAAGCTCAGCCTCCTCGACCTGAAAGCGCTGGGCCTCGATCACGACGGGCTGGTACGGATTCGCCGGGTTCAGCGGGTTGTTGCGCCGGAAGAAGTCCCGCTGAATCCCGAGGCTGATGAACAGGCGGTCGTGTTTGGTGATGAGATTGCTCAGGGCCGGGTCGGTCAGGATGATCACGGTGGACCCGCCGGCCACCGCGTACCCCGCCACGATCTGCTGGGCAGCAGCCTCACCAACCCCCAACGCTAGGAGCGCGCATGAGATGAACACGGAGCAGAGCGGCCTTATCATCGTTGTTTCCTTCCTCCAAACGTAGCAGCCGACCCGCGGCCACAAGTCTCCTTGATCTGAAGAAGACCGGGCCACGGCTCACTAAAACACGACAGCCCTTTGGGGCTCATCCCGCCCCAAAGGGCTGTCACCACTCACCCGGCAAGGGGTGACACTATACGCTGTGCGGATAAGATAATAGGCCCGCATGGCCGTTCCCCAACAAGAAATAGGATGCCGCCTCCGTTTGCACTTGCTGGGGAGAGGCCTCTAGACATTTGTATCCTGAGGGCCCTACGCGCACAGCGGCGGCGTCCGCGGTCCTGGCCAACCCATACGCCTGCCCTAGGCGAATGTCAAGCGGAAATTCAAACCCTCAAAATTCAAACCATCGCGAGAAGAGAGGGGGAAACCCAGAGAGCAGAGGGCCGCGTCCCGGGCAGGATCGACCCATTTGGGGTGCCGGTGATTCAGCGCGAGGTGCGCCCAAAGGAGAGCCCAATGTACAAGGGCCGGGTTTCTGGAGCCGGTGGCTGGTCGCGATACAATTTGCGGGCGCTGACCCTCCATGCTAGACTTCGCTAAGCAGATCCATTCCCCGTTCTAGGGATCAGAGGGATCGCCTTGCCACGTCGAACGCGCAGCCTTGTCGCCGTTTCACTCATGGCGCTGCTGTTGAGCAGTGTGATGGCGGTCTCCCGCCATGCGGAGGCTGCGCGACGCTTAGCATTTGATGCGGAGTTCATTGGGAACGGCCAGCCAGGCCAGGAGAGGGAGCGCGAGCTTCAATTAGTACAGGAGTGGCACGGCGATTGCTGTTTATCTCGTGCAGAGAGTATGGCAGAGGGCATTGTCGTACTATCTGCGTTACCATCAACATTCACTGCTGTGAGGAGGTGTAAACCATGAAAACATTGACTGGTGTTATCGCCCTGGTGCTTGCCCTGCTGTTCGGCGCTTCCAACGGGGTGATCGCGGCCGAGCAGAAGAACCAGCCCACGAGCGTTGAGAAGAAACAGCCCGCAACAGGA
>CAZCMC010000090.1:0-7126 GCA_964499665.1 uncultured bacterium
TCGAGTTCGATTACTGCTGCGTCCACGCCGCGTTCGCCCTGAAGGAGATCGGCTACGAGACGATCATGGTCAACTGCAACCCGGAGACCGTCTCGACTGATTACGACACCTCCGATCGTCTCTACTTTGAGCCGCTCTCCCTGGAGGACGTCCTGAACATTGCAGAGCGGGAGCGGCCCGACGGTGTCATTGTGCAGTTCGGCGGGCAGACCCCGCTGAAGCTGGCTATTCCTCTTGAGCGGGCGGGCATCAAGATCTTAGGGACCCCGCCAGAGGCGATCGATCGGGCCGAAGACCGAGAGCGGTTCAAGCAACTGCTCCAGCGTCTTGGGTTGAACCAGCCGCCAAATGGGACTGCCGCCTCGGTCGCAGAGGCTGTCAGGATCGCCCGACAGATCGGTTATCCGGTCCTGGTTCGCCCTTCCTACGTCCTCGGCGGGCGCGCGATGGAGATCGTATACGACGAGGCGAGCCTCCAGGGCTACATGGCGCGGGCGGTTCAGGCCTCACCGGAACATCCGGTCCTGGTGGATCAGTTTCTGGAAGACGCCATCGAGATGGACGTCGATGCCCTCTGCGACGGGCGGGAGGTTGTTATCGGCGGGATCATGGAGCACATCGAGGAGGCCGGGATCCACTCGGGTGACTCCGCCTGTTCCTTGCCGCCTCGGTCGGTGGGAAAGCCGTTGCTGGATGCGATCCGCGAGCAAACGGCCGCCATGGCCCTCGAACTCGGGGTGATTGGCCTGATCAACGTGCAGTTCGCCATCAAGGATGGGGTCGTCTACGTCCTGGAGGTCAATCCCAGAGCCTCCCGGACCGTTCCCTTCGTCAGCAAGGCGATCGGCGTCCCCCTGGCCAAGCTGGCGGCGAAGATCATGACCGGGATCAGCCTCAAGGAGTTGGGCTTCACCGAGGAGCGGACCCTTCACCATGTGGCGGTGAAGGAGGCGGTCCTGCCGTTCGTCAAGTTCCCCGGTGTCGATGCCCTCCTGGGACCGGAGATGAAATCGACCGGCGAGGTCATGGGCATTGACCGCGAATTCGGCCTCGCCTTTGCGAAGTCGCAGGTCGGCGCCAGCGGAGCGCTTCCCACCGAGGGGACGGTCTTTCTGAGTGTGCGCGATAAGGATAAGCCGCACATCACGCCGCTGGCGCGGCAGTTGGGGGAGCTGGGCTTCCGGCTTGTGGCGACGGCGGGGACCGCCTCGGTGCTTCAGGCCGCGGGGGTGGCCGTTGAGGCGGTGGCCAAGGTCATCGACGGCGTGCGCCCACATATCGTCGATAAGATGAAGAGCGGCGAGATCGGCCTGGTCATCAATACCCCGGAGGGGCACCACGCCCGACTCGACTCGTACTCCATACGGCGGACGGCGGTCAGCATGGGCATACCCTACTTCACCACCATGGCTGCTGCACAGGCCGCGGTCGAAGCGATCCGGGCGATGCGGCACGGCAAGCTACGGGTCAAAGCGCTGCAGGAGTATCATGAGGTGCGGGGTGCGCGGTAGGGGCGCTGCTTGCTGCGCCCTTGTCAGGGTGCGTGGTGCGAGGGGCGCGGTAGGGGCGCTGCTTGCTGCGCCCTTGTCAGGGTGCGTGGTACGGAGCGCGCAAGAATCGTTCGAATAGATCGGTGACGAGTCCGATGCCCAGATCATCTGACGTTCGCGTTGAGGTCGTCGCCAATCGAGAGATCGCACCGGCATATTTCTCGATGCGCCTGGCCGTGCCCCCGCGCCTGGCGCGATTCCGCCCGGGCCAGTTCCTCATGCTCGGATGGGACGAGGGGTGTGATCCGTTCTTGCCTCGGGCCATGAGTATCCGGCGCGTTAGAAGGTTCCAAGTTCCAAGTTCCAAGTTCCAAGTCGGGGGAACCCTTCGTTCACGCCCGGAACTCGGAACCCGGAACTCGGAACGTGGAAATGCAAAGGAGCTCCGCTCCTGTGCTGAGGTGGAGATCCTCTACAAGATTTACGGTCGCGGCACCGCGCTGTTGGCAGCGATGCGTCCGGGACGGTTTCTTCGGGCACTCGGTCCGCTCGGCAATGCCTTCGAGGTCCCCCGTTCGGCGACGGGCGTCATTATGGTGGCCGGCGGAATCGGCGTTCCCCCGATTGCCGCTCTTGCCGAATCCCTCGCCAAGCGAAGGACGTCCCGTCGGACGGAGATGACTGTCTTCCTCGGCGGAAGATCGAAGGCTGACTTGCTTTGCGCCGCCGATTTTAGAAGGGCCGGGGCAAAGGTCCACATGGCCACTGAGGACGGCAGTTCCGGTTACAAAGGTCTGGTGACTGAAGCAGTGGAAGAGTTCCTACGTACTTCGCACCTCGCACCCCGCACCCTGACAAGGGCGCAGCAAGCAGCGCCCCTACCCCGCACCTCGCACCTCGCACCTCGCACTGTCCTCTATGCCTGCGGCCCGCACCCAATGCTGGCGGCCCTGACGCCGATCGCTGAGAAATATGACCTGCCGTACCAGGCCTCCCTGGAGGCGAACATGGCCTGCGGGTTCGGCGCCTGCGTGGGCTGCGTCGTGCCGGTCAAGGGTGGTGAAGGACACCGGACCTACAGGCTCGTCTGCAAGGACGGGCCTGTGTTCGACGCTCACGACATCCTCTGGGCATAGTAGGTAACTACCCATGACCTCGTCGCCTCTCATTCCTGGTTCCCTCACCCCGCACCCCGCACCCCGCACCTCGGACTACTCTTCGGATCTCCTGGTCGAGGAGGTCTCGAATCCGCCCGCACTGGCAGAACTGTTTGACCTGGTCGCTCGAAGGCCAGGCGCCAGCTTCCTGGATCCCGACCCCTACGCCGTGAATCGATGGCATTCCGCTTGCTTCGGATACGATCCGTTCCTCACCTTCTCCTCAAAAGGACATGGGATCACCGTGTCCCTCCAGGGTCAGTCCCGCAGTCTCACGGGCGATCCATTCGAATGCCTCCGCGGCCTGTTTCAGCAGTATGGTGACGGCGAGCAGGCTCGGGCTCCTCTTGCAGCCGGCGCCATCGGCTATTTCGGGTATGACCTTCGTCACCATCTCGAAAAGCTGCCGTCTGTGGCGGTGGATGACCTTCAGCTCCCGGACTGCGTGTTGAATTTCTACGACCTCCTCTTCTGGTTCGACCTCGGAAGCGGCCGACTGCGCATCACCTCCTCGGGCCTACCGTTTCCCTCGGGCGCCGACCGGAGGCGGCGCGCTCGCGAGCGGTTGCAGGAGGGGCTCGACCTGATCCGACGCGCCCGGCTCATCGGTCAAAGGACACCGCCCGAGTCGCCGCACAATGAGGCCCCCCTCGAGAGCAACATGTCGAAGGAACGCTATTTCAAGGCGCTGGAGGCGGTGTTGGAGTATATCGCCGCCGGCGACATCTATCAGGCCAACATTTCGCAACGCTTCGAGACCCGCTTCCAGGGCGACCCCTGGGCGCTGTACCGGAGGCTTCGGAGCCGCTTCCCCGCGCCCTTCGGGGCGTACCTGGACTGTGGACATTTTCAGGTTCTGTCGAACTCACCTGAACGGTTTCTGCTGGTGGAGGACGGTCGGATCTCAACCTGTCCGATCAAGGGGACGCGCCCTCGCGGGATGACGGTGGAGGACGACGCCCGCATCATCGGCCACCTCAGACGTGACCCAAAAGAGCGCGCCGAGCATGTCATGATCGTGGACCTGGAGCGCAACGACCTGGGGAAGATCTGCAAGGTCGGCTCCGTCCAGGTCGAGCAGTTTGAGGCGATCGAGACCTACCACACCCTCCACCACATGGTCTCGACCGTCGCGGGCACCCTTGAGGAGGGGACCGGACCGATCGACTGCCTCCGGGCCACCTTCCCGGGCGGTTCCATAACGGGAGCCCCGAAGATTCGCGCCATGGAGATCATCGACGAGGTGGAGCCGACGGCTCGCGGCCTGTATACCGGGGCGATCGGATGTATCGGGTTCTCCGGGAGGATGGACCTGAACATCGCCATCCGGACGGCCATCGTGACAGGAGATCGGATCTACTTCCAGACCGGCGGGGGGATCGTGGCGGACTCTTCGCCGAAACGGGAGTACGAGGAGACCCTGTTGAAGGCGGAGACCTTCTTCCGGACCCTGGGCGTCGGTCGCGGAGCGGGAGGATAGAGGCAAGGGATGGCGGTCGTGTATCTCAACGGGCGCTATGTGCAAGCCGAGCGAGCGAAGGTCTCGGCCTTCGACCGAGGCTTCTCCTACGGTGATGGTCTCTTCGAGACGCTACGGGCGTATGCAGGATGGGTCTTTGGGCTGGACCGGCATCTGCGGCGTCTTCGGAGGGGTGCGGCACAGATCGGACTTCAGTTCGATGGGGATGTCGAACGCTGGCGGCGCGTGATGAGCCGGCTCCTTCGGCGGAACGGTTTGACGAGCGCCGACAGCTCGCTCCGCTTGACGGTGACAAGGGGTCTGGATATCCTTGGCACCCTCCTGCCTCCCGAGGTGCCGTCCTCACCCACACTCTTCCTGGTTGCCCGGCCTGTCGAGGGAACCATCGCGGAGCGGCAGCAGGTCGGGATCGGGGTGGTGACGATTCAGTGGGGAGACCCCTTCAATCCCTTCGGTATCAAGTCGTTGAATTACCTCTACCACATGCTGGCGATGGTCCGGGCAAGAGAGCAGGGGGCGCACGAAGCGCTTTTTGTCGCCTCGGACGACTCGGTGGTCGAAGGAGCCACGAGCAACGTGTTTTCCGTGGCCAATGGAGTCCTGACGACGCCGCCCGAGGACTCCGGCTTCCTGCCCGGTATCACCCGAGAGGTGGTGATCGAGCTGGCGAGGAAAGAGGGACTGGATGTCCGTGAGGCCGCGCTCGCCCTGGATGAGCTGCTGGCCGCGGACGAGGCCTTCCTGACCGGCTCGGTGAAGGAGGTCATGCCACTCATCGCCATCGACGAGCGGCGAATTGGCTCGGGGAGTCCTGGCCCGATCACGTTGCTGCTTCAGCAGCGATACCGGGAAGCGGTGGAAGAGGAGCGTCTCCGGGGGGTGCGACGTGCGAGGTAGGGGCGCTGCTTGCTGCGCCCTTGTAAGGGTGCGGGTTACGAGTTCATGAAACGTGACATGAAACGGGCCGGGCGGCCGGACCTGAGCCGCGCCAAAGCGCGCCCTGAGCACCCTGAGCCTGTCGAAGGGCGAAGGGGCCCTGACCTCAGCATCTCGATCGCCGGCATCAAAATGAAGAATCCGGTGATGACGGCATCGGGCACATTCGGCTACGCCAAAGAGTTCGAGCCCTATCTGGACCTCTCGCGGCTCGGGGCCATCGTGGTCAAGACGATCACCCTGCTCCCCAGGGCCGGGGCGAAGCCCGCCCGGGTCGTCGAGACGCCCGCCGGCATGCTGAACGCCATCGGCCTTCAGAACGTGGGCCTCGAGGCCTTCATCGAGGAGAAGCTCCCGTATCTGAGGAAGCTGGGTCCCCCGGTTCTCGTCAACATCGCAGGGGAGTCGATCGAGGATTATTACGAACTGGCGAAGCGGTTGAGCGATCAGGAGGGTGTCGCCGGGATCGAGCTGAACATCTCCTGTCCCAACGTGGCTGACGGGTTGATCTTCGGGTGCAACCCGACGTTGGCCCATAGGTTGATGGCGCGGGTGCGGCAGGCCACGACGCTGCCGCTGATCCCGAAGCTCTCCCCCAACGTGACGGACGTGGTCGAGATCGCCCGCGCGCTGGCGGACGGCGGCGCCGACGCGCTCTCCCTCATCAACACCTTGATCGGCATGGCGATCGACGTGCGAACGCGACGGCCGAAAATCAACAACGTCACCGGAGGGCTGTCCGGCCCTGCCATCCGCCCGATCGCCGTCCGAATGGTCTGGGAGGTGGCACGGGCGGTGAAGCTGCCGCTGATCGGGATGGGTGGCATCATGACAGCGGAGGATGCTTTGGAGTTCCTGATCGCCGGCGCCACGGCAGTGGCGGTCGGGACGGCCAACTTTACCTCCCCGAGCAGCGCCCAGCAGATCATTGAGGGGATCGAGGCCTATCTGGTCGAACACCGGATCGCGCGCGTCACCGACCTAGTCGGCAGTGTGGACCTGACCGGCACCTCGCGCGACGCCCCCGCCTGGTCAAGCTGACACGCGCTGAGGGACTCGCGTGTCATTCTGAGCATAGCGAAGAATCTGAAACAATCTCCCGTTCCTCAGTGTCATTCTGAGGCCCCGACCTGTCGGCGCCGAAGAATCTTATTGTCTGTCATTGCGAGGGTGACACAGTCACCCGAAGCAATCTGACCTGAAAGATCATTCCGCGATGACTCGATCCCGCGCCAAGTCCCCCCGACCCACCCCAATCAGCACTCCCGCAACCTCTATCCGCGCCAAGAAGATTCTGGCCATCCTCGAAGCCACCTACCCCGACGCCCGCGTCACGCTCGACTACAAGAACCCGTTTCAGCTCCTGGTCGCCACTATCCTCGCCGCCCAGTGCACCGACGAGCGCGTCAATCAGGTGACGAAACACCTGTTCAAGAAGTACCGCACCCCGCAGGATTTCGCCAATGCCGATTCGGCTGAGCTAGAAGAGGCGATCCGCCCTACCGGCTTCTATCGGAACAAAGCCAAAAGCATCATCGGCTGCTGCAAGATGCTGCTCGATGAGCATGGCGGGCAGGTCCCGCGCACCATGGAGGCCTTGATCCGCTTACCCGGCGTCTGGCGCAAGACGGCCAACATCGTGCTGGGAAATGCCTTCGGCCTCAGTGAGGGGATCGCGGTGGACACTCACGTCACCCGGGTAGCCAACCGGTTAGGCCTCGCCCAGAGCGACAAACAGGACGAAATCGAGCAGCAGCTCTGCCGGGTCATTCCCAGGGACAAATGGACCCTCATCACCCACCTCCTCATCTTCCACGGTCGGACCACCTGCAAAGCCCAGCGGCCCGACTGCCCCCGCTGCCAAATCCGTCATCTTTGCCCATGGCCCCATAAGACCACCTGATCACGGGTCGCGCCTGCTCCCTCCCTCGGGCGAGTAGCTTACTGTAACAAAAGCCTGCAGCCGACTGCGGCTTCGCTGGCATTGTTCCGCAGCGGCTGAAGCTCTGGTCCTGTCCCGAAGTTTGTAGAAAAAGCGAAAAGGGCGTATTCTCTCGGTGGTT
>CAZCMC010000091.1:0-7072 GCA_964499665.1 uncultured bacterium
GCGGCGCTTGTAATAAACTCGGCGGAAAGGATTTTCACGAGAGAAGTATATCACAGTATCGGTAGCTTCCAGTGCTCACGGATCCCTTGTCAACCATCCGAGACCCCGCATCTAACGCACCCTCTCTTCTTCGCTATTGCGGATATCCTCGGTGATGGTCAAGCGACTTGACCGTGCCTGGAGACTGATGATAGAAGTAATGCACGAGAGAGTTGTGCAAAGTATATTAGATTAGCTGGCGGGAGTGAGCCGTTATCATGCACACCGCACATGATGGCACTGTGAGACCCGGAGCAAACCGACACAGTGCCATTTCGTTTTTGAGGAGAGGAATGCGCATAAAGCGATGGCTTGTGCCGATTATCGGGGTCGGGCTCCTCCTCGGAGGGGGCGAGACCAAGCTGGGCAACGCCCAGCTTCTCGGCTGGCCACTCCCAAATGAGCCCGGTTTCTCCGCTCTCGGTGCTTCAGCAGTATCGGAGGGCAAAGGGCATCCGAAGATCGCCTCGAGGCTATCGCAGGCTGCCGGAATGGTGTCGGCCTTCGCACAGGCCAATCGCCTCTCCGAACTGCCCCGAATTACGTCAGGCTTTGCCCGAATTGATCAGCAGGGAAGAATTGAGGTCTATGTCACCTTAGAGAAGGTGACCGAAGAATCTCTCGCCGCCCTTCGGAACGCGGGACTGGAGATCGAGATCTACGATGCACAGCAGCGGCTGGTCCAGGGCTGGATCTCCCCGGCGCAGATTCAAGTCATCGCAGACTTGCCCGTCGTGAAGTTCGTTGATCTCCCGAACTACGGCATGACCAATGCCGGGTCGGTGACCACGCAAGGCGATGCGGTGATTCGGGGCGACCAGTTTAGGACCCTTCTGGGCGTCACGGGGAGCGGCGTGAAGGTGGGGGTAATCTCCGATGGGATCAACGGCCTCACCTCGAGCATCGCCTCCGGTGATCTGCCCACCGCAGGGATCACCATGCCGGCTGCCCCGCTGACCGGGGGCGGGATCTCGCTCGACAGCCCGCTTCCCGGAGCCACCGTCTTTACTTCAACCCCAGTCGGGCGATCCGATCTTACATCCGGATTGGCGGAAGGAAGGGCGATGCTGGAGATCATCCACGACATCGCTCCCGATGCTCAGTTCTTCTTCGCCCCGGTCGGTACACCGCTCGCCGACCAGCGGGCGATAAGATGGCTAGTATCTCAGGGCGTCAAGGTAATCGCCGACGACCATATTTTTTTTAACTTGTCACCTTACGATGGGACGAGCGAAATCTCGAAGGAAGCGTCCAATGCTGTCACCAGTGGCACAAACTACTTTGTCTCTGTCGGCAACTCGGCGCAGCGACACTATCGCGGGCTCTTCACCGATACCGATGGAGATGGCTTCCATGAATTCGACGTGAGCCTCGGTTTCCCCAGGGTTGATAATGCTGGTGAGACTCTGAATGTCACCGTTCAGCCGGGCGAGGTGATCGGCGCTCTCTTGCAATGGAATGATCCCTTTGGCGCTTCTGCTAATGACTACGACCTTTGTCTGGTATTTCCCGCGGATAATCCCTCCAGTACTGTCGGCTGCTCAATGAATCTTCAGACGGGAACCCAAAATCCAGTAGAACCCATCGGCGCCCAGATAAATCCATCATTATCCTCACCCGTAACGCTTGGCATTCGGATCAATAGGGTCAGCATGGCTGCCCCAAGGATTTTCGATCTGTTCATCGTCGGCGGTGTGTTACAGGAGTTCATGGTTCCAGCAGGAAGTGTCCCGAATAAGGCGGACGCGTCAGGTGGGGTCATTTCAGTGGGGGCGGTGAATTGGCTGACGCCTAGCGCGATTGAACCCTTTAGTTCTCGTGGGCCGACCAGTGACGGCAGGATGAAGCCTGAACTGGTTTCCCCGGATGGCGTCGCGACCAGCGTCCCCGGTTTTTCGTCCTTCCTTGGAACCTCGGCATCGGCTCCCCACGCCGCGGGGCTGGCGGCCCTCCTGCTAAGCAAGGTCCCAAACCTGACGCCTGGCCAAGTCGGCCGAGCCTTGCAGGACGCCACCCTTGACCTCGGGGCGCCTGGTCTCGACAATACCTTTGGGCATGGACTGCTCGACGCTTCGGTGTTCACGCGCATGCTGCACTTGCGCGTCCAATGAGTGGCCAGATGCCAAGAGCCGCCTGAGGAATAGGAGGAAAGCTATGCTTAAGACATTGAAGATACATTGTAAGTTGGCCGTAGTCCTCCTCGCCACGTTCGTCGCCGCGCCAGTGGGCGCCCTGGAAGTTGATCGCGGCGGGTATGGCGATGCACTGCTCATCCCCTACTTCGACGTCAATAACCTCAACACCCTCCTCAGCATCGAGAGCAACAACATAACGTACCAAGTGGTGCGCGTGCGGTTCCGCTCGGCGACCACCGGGGCGGAGGCTCTAGCCTTCACGCTCTGCCTGGCCCCCGCAGGCAGTTGGACCGCCGCGATGAGCTTCACCGGGACGACCGCCCAGATCGTGAGTGAAAGCTCGATGCTCGTGGACGGGGTGCCCGGCCTCAACCGCCTGCTGGCGGGCAACACGACGCGGGGGTACATCGAGATCATCGGTTTGCGAGAGGGCGGCGCAAATCAATCTATCTGTTCCGATCCGTCCCAGGGGGTGGCGACCTCCAATTCCTCGCTGCTGGCGCGCGCCTACTATGTCGATCCCTCAAAGAGTCCAATTCTGGCATTCGGAACGAACGCCGTCGCCTTCCGAGATTTTTCGACGGTCAAGCTTTCGGGAGGCGAAACAATGCTTGGCAATGCCGGGATCGCCCAGGCGCTTCTCAACAACAGCAACTCCTTTGGAATCGGCTTTACCTCCCGCTATTTCGTCGATCCCGCCTTCGCGGCCGAGACCGTGATTGTGCTGACGTTTCCCGCTGGAGCTGGTGGCTGTGGCCCTTGCACCGTCCCCGGCCAAGTGGTTCTATTCCCGTTCCAAGAGGGCGGCACACAGCTTCCGCCGCTCATTGGGTTAGCGGGGCAGGTCGTCAATGTATTCGTACTGACTACCGCCAACCTAAGTTCGCCAGCAGGCCTGTTCGTGCTGCAGGCAACCCCGCTCGCCGCGCTCCCGGCAGTTGGCCTCGTGATCCACACTACCTCGAGTGCGAGCGGACCGATCTTCTTCAATGTTCTCTTCCCCGGGCAGTTGTTCTGAGAAAACGCTTCTACTCATCTCTCTATTCGCCAGCTTAATTACCAGTCGTATATCACACCTTTCCCCTTGACCCGGATCGAAGGTAATGCTACTCATGAGACCCCGTGAGTGGGCTTGGATGAGGCACTACCGTACTTCAAGGAGGGTTCATGGCCAAGATCGCGGTGCTTCCCGGAGATGGTGTCGGGCCGGAGGTGGTCCGGGAGGCGGTGAAGGTCCTGAAGTGTGCCGGCAGCCGCTTCGGCATCGCGCTGGAGTTTGAAGAAGCGATCGTCGGGGGGATCGCCATCGACATACGAGGCACGCCGCTTCCGCCGGAGACGCGAGAACTCTGTGGAAGATCCGACGCTATACTCTTCGGGGCGGTCGGCGGACCGAAGTGGGACAGCCTGCCGGTCGATCGCCGCCCTGAGCGGGGGCTGCTCTCCCTCCGCAAGGAGCTACAGCTCTACGCCAACCTCCGACCCGTCAAGCTGTTCCCGCCGCTGATCGACGCCTCCCCACTGAAGCGCGAGATCGTCGAGGGGATCGATCTGCTCGTGGTGCGGGAGCTGACGGGTGGCCTCTACTTTGGCGAACCGAAGGGAATCCGGCCGTCGCCGGACGGGAGGGGGGAACAGGGCGTGGACACCATGATCTACACGACGCTGGAGATCGAGCGGATCGCCAGGATCGGGTTTGAGATCGCGGCACAGCGTCGGAGGCGGCTCACCTCCGTCGATAAGGTTAACGTCCTGGCCAGCTCTCAGCTCTGGCGCCGCGTGGTCACCGAGGTGGCGAAGGAGTTTCCCGACATCGAGCTGGAGCACATGCTGGTGGACAACTGCTCGATGCAGCTCATCCGCGAACCCCGGCGCTTTGACGTGGTGCTGACGGAGAACACGTTCGGAGACATTTTGAGCGACGAGGCTGCCATGCTCGCCGGCTCTATCGGCATGCTCCCATCGGCAAGCTTGGGAGAAGGACCCGGCCTCTATGAGCCGATCCACGGCTCCGCTCCCGACATCGCCGGGCAGGACAGGGCCAATCCCCTTGCCGCCATCCTCTCGGCCACGATGCTGCTGCGCCACTCGCTTCGCCACGAGTCGGCGGCGACAGCTATCGAAGCAGCGGTGGGCCAGGTACTGGCAAAGGGGTACAGGACTCCCGATATCCGGCAACCCGGCGCTGATCTGCTCGTGGGCACGAGGCAAATGGGCGACCTGGTGGCCGAGCGCGTCGTGAACCATTAAGGGAGGTCGGGTAAGTCTGAGATCAGGACCGAAGGGGGGGAGAGCCGGTGGTGTCGCGCGAAAGGCTCGCCTCCAGCCGTCCCTGACTAGATGATGACGATCGAATCCGGCGGCGGACCAGATACCACACGATCAAGGCGTTGACCGCCAGCGCAAGGGCATAGGTGAAATGGGGGGAGCTGACCACCCCGTAGATCTCGATCGGGATGAAGAACCCTGTCCAGACAATCGTCAGCCACTCGGCCCACGCCTGTCTCAGGTGAAGCCCCCAGGCCATGGTCAGCAAGAGGCCGGAGGTCAGGATGGTCCCGAGCCCAACCGCGGCAATCTGCTTTGGCGATACTCCTGTTAGCGACTCGAGCACCAGGAGGAGATATCGGTTCTCCGGGTCGATTCCCAGCGAGTCCGCCGCCTGCTCTGCGAGGTCCGAGACATCTTTGTTGATAAGGGCGAATACCCCGAGGCCCACCAGGAAGAAGAGGATACCGTAGAAGGCTTTGAGGACAATAATGGCCCGCAGGCCGCCATCTCTTTCTCTCCTCACCTGACCTGACTCAACCGCTCCTTCGCCCACTTCGCCTCCTGCGACTTGGGAAATTGCTTCAGGAGATCGTTGAGGACCCTTCGGGCTTGGGCCTTGTCCCCCATCTCCAGGTAGGCATACCCCTGCTTGAGCAGGGCGCTGGCCACCTTTGAATTGCCAGGATGCTCCCTGACGAGGAGGTCGAACTCCCGGATCGCCCGGTCGTAATTCTTCATGCTGTAGAACGATTCGCCGAGCCAGTAGCGGGCATTTGGGATCAGGCTGGTCTTGGGGTAGAAAGCGATATAGTTGAGGAAGCCGGTGACCGCAAGGTCGTAGTTGCCTCGTGTATAGTCGTTCAGGGCATTCTTATACAGCTCATCCGGAGCTGCCGCACTGACCACCGGTCGAGGAGGGGCAGGGGTGGCAACAGCGAGAGGAGCGCTCGGAGGGGGGGGCGGCTGGGTCGGGCGCGCAGGCGCTGAGGTCGCCTCCTGGAGCGGCGCCGGCGTAGGTGGTTCCGGCGCCACCAGTTTGGGTGGCACGACCACGGGTACTGGCGTCCTGGGGGGTGGTGGTGGAGATGTGCGCTGGGCCACAGGAGGGGCCGGGGGCGGCGGGGGCGTGATGGGCGCCGGGGGCGCAGTCACCTTTGGAGGCACAACCTGGGTCGCGGGTGCCTGGGTCGTTGTTGGCGATGTCTGTGCCGTGGTGGAAGGCGAGCCGGCCGGCTGAGGCACCTGTATGGCGCTGGTCGCTTTTCTGGCTTCAGCCAACGCAAGCTGGGCCGTTGCGTTCACCTGCTGAACGGCCGCGTTCGTCTGCTGGGCCGTCTGCTGGAGGGCGCTTGTCACCTGCTGCGCCGTCCGTTGGGTCACGGTCACGGCCTGCTGCGCCACATCCATCGCCTGCTGCGCGGAAGCGGCCGCCTGTTGCGCGGCGGCGGTCGCCCTCATGGCCTCGGCGAGGGCTTGCTCTGCGGCCGTGTGAACCTGCTGGATCGCGGCGTTGGTCTGGTCCGCCGTCTGCTGGAGGGCGCCCGTGACCTGCCGGGCCGTCTGTTGGGACGCGCCGGTTGCCTGCTGGGCCACTTGCTGGAGCGCGCCCGTGACCTGCTGGGCCGTCTGTTGGGACGCGCCGGTTGCCTGCTGGGCAACCACCAGGGCATCTTTGGATGCCGCTGCAGCCGATTCGCTTGTCGTCTTCGCCTGCAGGGCCGCCGCTTTCGCCTCCTGAGCTGCGACAGCGGCTTGACTGACCTGCTTCTCAAACGAAGCCGCTCGGCGTCCGAATTGCTCGACCTGAGCGGCCATGTCATCAATTCGCCGACTCGATTCGGAGATGCTGTGGCCTATCTCCTCGGATCGACCCTGAGCCAGGCGCGCCTCAGCGGTCAGTTCATCCAGCTTCGTGCCAAGGTTCGCCTGGGACTGAAGGAATCCCTGGACGTCCTCCTTCCTTTCCTGAGCCGCCTTCTCCAGTCTGGCTCTCAGGTCTGCCTCCGCCCTCTCCTGGCGGGCCTTGAGATCGGCGTCCGTCTTCGCCAACTGGCTCTTGAGGTCTGAGTCCGCCTTCCCGAGCTTCTCCTCCAGGGCCGCCCGCGCTCGTTCGCTGCGCTCCACCCGCTCCTGCAAGCTGATCCTGGCGTTGTCGCTCCGCTCCAGCCGACCCGCAAGGGCGGCCTCTGCTTCCCCGAGCCTCTTCTCCAGCGCCATCCGCGCCCGTTCTTCTCGTTCCACCCGGCCGAGGAGGGCGAGCCGGGCGTTCTCGCTCCGCTCCAGCCGACCTTTCAGGTCCGCCTCAAGCTTGCCCACCCGCTCCTCGACGTAGATCCTCCCCCCTTCGCTTGTCCTGGAGACGGCCGCCACCTCGCTCTTCACCGAATCGACGTCGCGCTGCATCATGCGGAGCGGTTCCCCCTGGCACCCCATAGCCACGACAGCACAGATGACCCCAGCCGCCAGGGGAGAACGACCCGTCCCTCTCTTCGTGCACTGTCCAGACATCCTACTCCTCGATGCGCAGCGCGCGACCGCGGACACCGCCCCTTCAGCAAGCCTCTTCATTTTATGCTGAGCGTGAAATGCGCCCGGCGGTTCCACTTCCAGGCCGATTCATCGTGCCC
>CAZCMC010000092.1:0-7016 GCA_964499665.1 uncultured bacterium
GCCGCTATCCCAAAGACGTCCACGTCACTGACGAACAGATGGCCACGATCCGGCACACACCAGATCCCTTCCACGGCGACTGGAACTACTCCATCCGACCACATGGGAGCTAACTTGTGTCAGTTATTATCTCGCAGACTCTATGCCGCGAACAGAGCATGAACGCGCGGCGTCTCGCGTTTGAGGTCCTGACGCGGGTGGAGGAACAGGGAGCCTATGCAAGCCTGCTCCTCGACGCAAGGCTTGACAAGGCTCGCCTCTCGCCAGAGGAGCGGGCCCTGGCGACCGAGCTGACGTACGGCGTCCTTCGCTGGCAGGGTCGCCTTGACTACCTGCTGGCCGCCGTGGCCGACCGGCCATGGGAGAGGGTCGATCCGGCGCTGCGCCGCCTGCTCCGCCTGGGCGCCTATCAGCTCCTCTTCCTCACCCGCGTGCCGGTGTACGCTGCCGTCAATGAGACGGTGGCGTTAACCCCGGTCGCCAGGCCCTCCGGCAGCGAAGCCTCCAAAGGCTTCATCAACGCGGTCCTGCGCGGCTTGCTGCGGCAACAGACAACGCTTCGCTTTCCCGACCCATCCGCCGACCCGGTCGGCGCCCTCGCCACCCGCTGGTCGCACCCGCACTGGCTGGTGGCGCGGTGGCTTGCGCGCCTGGGAGCCGAAGAGGTCGAAGCGCTGCTTCGGGCCAACAACGAGACGCCGGCGCTGTCCGTGGTGGTCAACCGCTTAAAGCGTCAGCCGGATGAGGTCGGCAGCCACCTCGCAGAGATCGCTGGATCGGTGACTCCGGGGCGGTTCGCCCCGGGCGTCTTTCACCTGACAGAGGGGGCCGGGGCGTTACGCGATCCGGCCTTCGGCGAGGGATGGTATTTCCCGATGGATGAGGCTGCCGCCCTGCCGGCCCTGCTGCTGGACCCGCAGCCCGGCGAGACCGTGTTGGACGCCTGCGCCGGCGGGGGCGGGAAGGCGGCCCTGCTCTTGGGACTTCTCGGCGGAAGCGGGCGGGTCATTGCGCTCGATCAGAGTGCCCGTGCGCACAGGCGTCTTCGGGAGGCACAGGCACGCCTCGGCCTGGATCGACTGCTGCCGCTGCAGGCCGACGCCCGACAGGCGGCGAGACTGTTCACCCGACCCATGGACAAGATATTGGTGGATGCGCCGTGCAGCGGGCTCGGGACCCTGAGGCGCCATCCTGAGCGGAAGTGGACACAGGAAGAGGCGGGGCTGGCGGCCCTGGCGCGGTTGCAGCAGGAACTGCTCCGGGGGGTCGCGCCGGTTGTCAAATCTGGCGGGGTGCTGGTCTATAGCACCTGTTCGCTCGAGCCGGAAGAGACCGACCTCGTGGTCGAGGCGTTCTTGCGCGAATTCCCCGATTTCGCCCCCGACGACCCTCGCACGTCGCTCCCTACCACAGCGGGAGAGCTGGTCGATCGCGCGGGCGCCGTGCGCACCTGGCCACACCGGCACGGAATCGACGGCTTCTACGCCATCCGGCTACGAAGGCTAGGCAGATGACAATCATCCGTCTGCTGTTTAAGGGAATCGGTGCCGCCCTCTTCCTGATTGTCGTGGCCCTCGCCACCGGCTATATCACGATGTGGCTGGCGATGGACAAGGACACGGTGCAGCTCGCGCGCGTCATCGGCATGGACTCAACGGCGGCCGTTGAGCTGCTGCGCCAACAAGGACTCCAACCCAAGGTCACCGGGAGGGAGAACAACGAGCAGGTTCCGAAGGATGCCGTCCTCTCGCAACGGCCAGCCAGCGGGACGTGGGTCCGCAAGAACGGCGAGGTTCGCCTGGTGGTGAGCCGAGGGAGCGACGCCGTCGTCCTCCCCAGTCTCTCAGGGCTGCCGCTACCACAGGCCCAGCGGTTGCTCCTTCAGCAGGGCTTTACCGTCGGGCGGGTCGCCCAGGTCCATTCTCCGGATCGCCCGAAGGGAGAGGTGATCGCTCAGGACCCGGAGGCCGGCGTCCTCAGCCGACGCGGAAGCTCGATTGCGTTGTTGGTGAGCCTCGGCCAACCCGAAGAACCGGCCGACATCCTGACGCCGCCAAGCCCCACCTTTCGGAGCATCCTGGGGGGCGAGGGGGCCCCGATGAGAACTCCATGACTCGGCGGCCCCACAAGCGGACCTAGAGCGCGTTTATGGGCGACGCCCGCCAGCGATCGCCGGGACGATCGAGACCACGTTGCCGGATGCGACCGGAGCGGTCTCGCCGCCAAGATACCTGATATCCTCGTCGTTCAGATAGACGTTGATAAACCGCTTGATCGTGCCGTCTTCCTCGTAGAGCGATTTCCGGAAGCCCGGGAACAACCGATCAAGATGTTCGAAGACTTCCTTGATGGTGGCCCCCTCCGCGGTGACCTCCGCCTTCTGCCCGGTGTGCTTGCGGAGCGGAGTCGGAATTCGGACCTTTATCGCCATGGTATCCTGTCCACCTCCAATGAGTCGAAGTGCTTCGCTGCAAGTTACTGACCCGCGTCGGTCATTGCGAGCCGGAGGCGAAGCAATCCGACACGCAGTGTCGTTGCGAGGCGCAGCCGAGGCAATCTCTCGGAGATTCCTCGCGGCGTTTACACTGAGCAAAGCGAATTTGCTCGGAATGACCCTTCGACTCGGCTCAGGGCAGGCCTTTCAGGTCAGATTGCTTCGGCTGCCTGCGTCAGCCTCGCAATGACGTCTTACTTCGTGCGTTCGTATCAACAAACCTTCTTATACCGCACGTCCGGTGGATTCGTCAAGACCGTGATTGCGCGCTATGACGGTGGAGCCCTGGGAGGTCGCGTTCCCCAGCACACCCTATCGCCGTGCCGGGCGGGCGGCCATCATGGAGGCGTGACGTTGATTCCGCTTGACAGGCCGTCGATGCGTGGGTAGCATGCACGGCACCGTGCCGGGACCTTCTGCAGGCTCGCCACCGAATCGAGGGACGGTTTCTATGCCCATCCAGATCGCGAATCGAGGGACGCGGCGCTCTAGGCGCCTCAGGCTGGTGGTGGCTGGGGCCGCCTGCCTCTACGTGCTGGTCAACGCGTTCCTCATCCTCTGCCTGATCCATCCCAGCGAGGGCCACTCACACAACCCAACCGACGAACATTTCCATTTCACCTGTGTCTGGGTGCAGAAAGCGGTCTCCTCCCATACGCTCTCGGCACGAGTCTTCCTGCCTGCGGTCGAATCGATCCTGTTCGTGATGTCCTCGTTCCCGTTGCTTGTCCTCCTGATTCGAGCAGTCCAGCTCACCGGCCGATCCCCTCCCAGCATCGCCTTCGCGTAGCTCTCGCCACTCAACTAATACAGACGCACTAAATCCTGTTACACCGTTCTTGCTTAGAAGGTCCCTCTCACCGTGGGGCAAGTTTTCCACGACTTGTCACCCTGAGCACATTCGCTCCGCTCAGTGTAAACTGCGCGAAGGGTCTGGTTCTTCCGAGACTCAGATTCTTCGCTACTCTCAGAATGACACCTCACTTAACGCGTTTGTATTAGTCGATCGCTATATCGCGCCTGCTCCCAACAGGATGGCCGAGCCTTCGGCGGGGTCCCCACGGGCACGCTGAATTCCAGATGCCTCTCTTGGCAGACGGCTGACGGCCGACCGCAGGTTGCGTGGAGCCTATAATGGGTTCACTTGCTCCCCCTCCACGGGGGTGTGCCATTGGGAGAGAAGATCATGACCCGAACGGTCAGTGGGTACAGTGCATGTGCACTGTTGTTGGGCGCGACCATCATGGTCTTGGCGCCGGGCACCGGATGGGGCCACGGCTTAGTGGGGAAGCGGTTTTTTCCGACGACGTTGACGATCGAAGACCCGTTCGTCTCCGACGAGCTGTCGTTCGTCGTTGAACACATCAAAGACCCCCACGCAAAAGAAACCGAGTTGGAGCTGGAGATCCAGAAGCGGCTGAGCCCGAATTTCTCGCTCGGGTTCGGCGGCGCCTACAGGATCATCAAACCCAGCGGCGGCCATGGGGAGGAGCACGGCGAGGAAGGGGAGCACGAGGAGTCAACCGGAACGGCCTATGGCTTCTCGAATCCGACCGTTAGCCTTCGGTACCAGTTTCTCCGAGACTCAGTGCGCGAGCTGGCGGGCACCATGGCCCTGAACATCACCCCGGGGGGCGTCGGGGCGAAGCGGGTCGGGGCGCTTTCGGAGACAATTCTCACACCGGCCCTTCAGATCGGGAAGGGATTCGGCGACCTCCCCGATGGTGCAGGCTGGCTGAAGCCTTTTGCGGTGACGAGTTCGCTCGGCTTCAACATATTCACCGGCCACAGTCACACCGAAGAACTCGACAACAGCCTTGAATGGGGTGTCACCCTGATGTACAGCATTCCCTATCTGCAATCGTTCGTGAAGGATGTGGGAATCCCGTGGCCCTTCAGCCGCCTGATCCCCATTGTGGAGTTCAACGGGGAGACGCTGCTCACGGGGCATAACAGCGGCGACACCACCGCGTTTGCCAATCCTGGCCTGATCTGGGCCGGAAAGTATATTCAACTTGCCGTCGAGGCGAAGATCCCCCTGAACGATGTTTCCGGGCGGAACGTGGGGATCCTGGGAATGATCCACTTCTTTCTCGATGACATCGCGCCCGATATCTTCACCTGGACACCTTTCCACGGAGTGCTCGGGCCATCGCAGCGATGAACCACCGAATGGGACGGCTTTGGCACGCACTTGGCGCGCTGACGCTCGGCCTGCTGGTCATGGCAGCGCCGGCTTGGGGCCACGCCTTTCCCGACCACTCGGAGCCGCGCGTGGGGTGGACGGTGGAGACCCCCCCCGCCCGCGTCAGGATTTGGTTCGACGGGGCGCTCGAGCCGATCTTCAGCACCATTACTGTCATGAACGCTGACAAACAGCGGGTGGACAAGGGGGACGGGCGGGTGAACCCATCGGACAGTACCATCCTGGAGGTCAGTCTCCCACCGCTGCCGCCGGGAACCTATCGCGTCTTCTGGAGCGTCGTCGCCCGCGACGGCCATCGCACGGAGGGCGACTTCCCGTTCACCATCGAGGTGCCGCGGTGAGCCTCCCCCTGACGGTCCTGCAAGGCTTCGTCCGCTGGCTCGACTTCATGGCCCTCACGACGCTGGTCGGCGCTCTCGCGTTCCGGTGCCTGATCGTCCGGCCACCCCTCCTATCGCGCCAGGAGTTCGACAACTTCGATCGCTCCTGTTGGAGTGTGGTGGCCGGGTCGATCGTGCTGATGGCGCTGACGAGCGTCGGAGACCTGGTGCTGAGAACGGTGATGATGAGCGGCAGAGCCCTGGCCGATCTGGGACTCGCACTGCCGGTGGTCCTCCGCCAGACCCACTATGGCGCCGTGTGGACTGCTCGGATCAGCCTTATAGGGCTGCTCACCATGGCCTGGCTGCTCACGAGGCCAGGAGTTCCGGCGCGCTCCTGGTTTCCCGCGGCCTCCTTCGTCGGGGCAACCCTGATCGCGCTGACCACAAGCCTCTCTGGCCATGCAGCAGACTGGGGAGATTTGACGCTGCCCGTGCTGATCGACTGGCTCCATCTGCTGGCGGTGTCCACCTGGATCGGCGGCCTGTTCACGCTCGGATTTGTGCTCCACCACTCACTCTCATCCCCTGACAAGGCGGAGCCGACGCAGAGCTTGGCGTCGATCGCCGGGCGGTTCTCCACGATGGCGGCCTGCTGCGTTGCAGTCTTCCTCCCAGCAGGGCTGTACAACGCCTGGTTGCAGGTCACATCTCTCTCGCCCCTCGTCAGCACCTCTTACGGATGGACCCTTCTGGCGAAGCTTTCGCTCGTGGGGTTGGTGCTGATGATTGCGGGGGTGAATCGGTATTACTTCGTGCCGCTCCTGGGGTCCCCCACCGGCACGCACAACCGGCTGATCTTCAGGACGATCGCTCGGTTCGCGGGTGGTCCGCCGGTGGAGATGAAGCGAAGAGACGACCAGAAGATCCGCCGTCAGTTCTTTCGGTTCGTCCGGCTGGAGTGGATCATCGTTGTTGGGGCGCTGGCCTGCACGGCGCTGCTCACCCAGCTCCCTCCCGCCCGCCACATCCGTCGCCACGAGCACCGGGAGCGGCACGCCGTCCATCAGCCAGGTCAGAGTGCAGCCATTGAGATGCGCGCCGGAGGGAAAGTAATTTCAAAAATGGCCCTTGACAGTCATCGCGATGCACCCTAGAATCCTTGCCGGTTGCCCATCCAAGAGGGGCGGGAGAGGGGGAGAGGTCGGCAGTGTCTGGTCTATGAGATTCGACTTTGGTAGGGAGGCAAGTGGGCACACCTAAGATGGGAGGCAGAGTGATCGGGAAACGCCGCGTCGTGGCGGCGCTCGTGCTGCTGGCCATCGGCTTCCTCCTCCTGGTCCCCGACCCACACGACCATGGCGACGCCGGCTCGCTCGGCGGTCTCTTCCGGCTTCTGCTTCCTGGTTCGACTGCGAATGCCGATCCTCAGCAGACCCAGAGTACGCCTCGGCCCGGACAGCAGGGGATCTGCCCGGTCCATTTCTGGCAGCAGGTCGCCGCCACCGGCCTCCTCCTGGCGTTCCTGCTTCGGCTCTTCCTCAACTCCGAGTTCCGCGTCCTCCCATCCATCGCTTCCCCCAGCAACATATACCTCGGCTCGTTCCACAGCCGCGCCCCACCCATTCTGCTCTAACCTCCGCGTCAGTCTAACCGTCGGTCCGTAACCGGTCCCGTCACCCTTCACCGGGACCGAGAGGCCGACGCGTCTCTTCATCGTCTCTCTCGCGCATCTCCGTCTTGACGCGACGAGACCCATTGTACCCGAAGGAGGACTCATCGATGCTATTCGCCTATCTAAGGCCTGGGGGTCTGATCATGCTTACCGTTCTTGCCGCACTGCTTGCTGGCTCGGGAGCCACGCTGGCCCAGGTCAGAAATCCCGAGCTTGAAGCCCTCAAGAAGGAGATCGAAGAGTTGCGACGCAGCGACGCCGAGAAGCAGAGGAAGCTTGACGAGCTGCAGCGGCGGATTCAGGCAATGGAATCCCAGGCGG
>CAZCMC010000093.1:0-6992 GCA_964499665.1 uncultured bacterium
TGCGGCGCGACACAGTCGGAGCTTCTGGTCTCCGGCGCGATCAGCCTCAGAGAGTCGCTGCAGCAGATCGGGGCCCTCTTTGAACGACGCCACTCACAGGTAAAGGTTGTCTTCAACTTTGGCGCGTCTGGGGTGCTGCAACAGCAGATCGAACGAGGCGCGCCGGTGGACGTCTTCGTCTCGGCCGCGCCGAAACAGATGGACGAGCTGCAGGCTAAGGGTCTCCTACTCGACGACACGCGCCGAACGCTGACGGCCAATCAGGTCGTATTGATCAAGCCGTCTGGTCTCCGTTTTGGGCTCGGTTCTTTCAAAGACCTGATGAAGTCGGAGGTCAAGCGGATCGCCATCGGCAACCCGCGGACCGTTCCCGCAGGGGAGTATGCGCGGGAGGTGCTGACGAGTCTGAAGCTCTGGGACGCGCTGGAGCCGAAGCTGATTCTCACGGAAAACGTCCGCCAGGCCCTGGTCTATGTCATCCGAGGTGAGGTCGAGGGGGGGCTGGTCTATGCCACCGACGCGCAGAGTGCCGGTCGAGAGGTCCAAGTGGCCGCCGCCGCGCCCGAGGGCAGCCACCGTCCCGTGATCTATCCGATCGCAGTGGTCACCGCGTCGAAGGTGCCAGCCCTGGCGCGCGCTTTCGTTGATCTGGCGCTCAGCGACGAGGGACAGGAGGTCTTGAGAGCCCACGGGTTTCGTTCGGCAACGAAGGGAGCCGCTCGATGATCATCGCTCTTCGAACGACCATGCCTCCCACGGAATAAACGGAACACAATGGCCTCGATTCCCCTCTCTCCGCTGCTCCTCTCCTTGAAGGTGGCCAGCTTGGCCACGGTCATGGCGCTCCTCCTCGGCACGCCGATCGCCTTGCTGCTGGCCCGTGGCCGTTTTCCCGGGAGGGCGATCCTGGAGTCGCTGGTGGTGATCCCCCTGATCCTCCCGCCCACCGTCACCGGCTACTATCTCCTGCTGTTGGTGGGGCGGCGCGCGCCCCTGGGCCGCTTTCTGGAGGAGACCTTCGACATCGCCTTCATCTTCACCTGGCAGGGGGCGGTCCTTGCCTCGACCATCGCCGCACTGCCGTTGTTCATCAAGGCGGTCCAGGGGGCATTCGAGGGGATCGACCGTCGGATCGAGGATGCGGGCCGGACCTTCAAACCTGCCCTGATCGTGTTCGCCACCATCACCCTTCCGCTGGCATGGCGAGGCATCCTGGCAGGGGCGATCCTGGCCTTGGCGAGGGCCATGGGAGAGTTCGGTATCACCCTGATGATCGCCGGCAGTATCCCGGGCCGGACGCAAACGCTGGCCCTCGCGATCTACGACGCCGTGCAGGCGAACCAGCCACAGGAGGCGAACGCATTGGCCATCCTGGCGACGGCCAGCGTCCTGATGATCCTCGTGCTCGTGGGTCGCATGACGAGGGTGAGATACTGATGCTCGAGCTCGTGGTTGACAGGCGGCTCAAGGGCTTCCGGCTGCAGAGTCAACTGACGGTCGGCGACGAGATCGCCGCGTTGTGCGGCCCGTCAGGTGCGGGCAAGAGCCTCACGCTTCTGGCGATCGCCGGCCTCATCAGGCCGACTTCAGGGACGATCCGGATCAATGGCCGGACCGTCTTCGACTCGGAGGCTCGCATCGACCTTCCCCCCCATCGGCGACGCGTCGGCCTTGTCTTTCAGGAGTACGCCCTCTTCCCTCATAAGACCGTGACAGGGAATCTTTCGTATGGGTTGCCACGGGGCACGCGCGGAGGAGAAGCGGCTGGACGAGTGGAAGAGACGCTCCACCTCCTTCGATTGGAGGCAGTGGCGAACCACTATCCCCATCAGCTCTCGGGCGGACAACGGCAGCGGGTGGCACTGGGACGGGCCCTGATCGTACGCCCCGAGGTCCTGCTCCTTGACGAGCCGTTCTCGGCGCTCGACCTTGGCGTGCGCGAGACGCTCCGTCAGGAGCTGCTGGAAGTCTTGGCCGATTACCACGGCACGATCCTCCTTGTGACGCACAATTTGCAGGAAGCGTATCTCATGGCCTCGACGATCGCCATCATCGACGCGGGCAAGATCCTTCAGGTGGGCAGCCGCGAGGAGGTGCTCCACCGGCCACGGACGAGGCGGGTGGCCGAGCATACGGCGGCGAAGAATATCTTACGAGGGGTGGCGGTTCGCGACGCGAGCGGTGGCTGGGATATCGTCTGGCGCGGACATCATCTGCGGGTTGATGGCCAGGTTCCGGCCGGTCCGGGAGAGGTGGAGTTATGCATCCGGCCGGAGGATATCAGGCTGGTCTGGCCAGAGAAGGCGGCAGCGCGTGCGAACGTCCTTCGGGGCCGGATCGTGCGCGAGCTAGAGCGCGGCCTTGACTATGTTCTCTACGTGGGTATCGGCGACGGAAGCGATCCCAAGAAGTACGATTTGGAAATCCAGGTGCCGGACCATCTGCACCACCTGATGGCGCTGCATGTTGGGAAGGAGATCTTTTTGTCGCTGCCCCCCGACCGTCTCCACCTGCTGGCCCCGGATGAGTGATGGTTAATCGTCACGAGTAAGCCTCTAACTTTGGATCGGCACTAGCGAGAGGGAATGGAGCTGATCTGGCAAGGCACCAAACAGGCCATCCTGCTGCTCGTTCGCGGCGATCCGGAGGTGCTGGGCATCGCGCTACTCTCACTGCAGGTCTCCGGGACCGCCACGCTGCTCAGTCTCCTGGTGGGCATCCCCCTCGGAACGGTCTTGGCGCTGACCCGCTTTCCGGGGCGGAACTTCGCCATGAGCCTGGTCAATACTGGAATGGGGCTCCCGCCGGTCGTGGTTGGTCTTTTCGTCACCATTTTCCTCTGGCGGAGTGGCCCTCTCGGGTTGCTGGAGCTGCTCTACACGCCAACGGCGATCGTCATCGCTCAGCTCGTGATCGCCGCCCCGATCGTCACCGGACTCACCATGACTGCGGTCCAGCAGTTGAACCCGAGGCTCCGCCTGCAACTGGTCGGGCTTGGCGCGTCGAGGCTCCAGGTCGTCTGGCTACTCCTCAAGGAGGCGCGCCTGCCGCTCTTGGCGGCGGTGATGGCCGGCTTCGGCGCCGTCATCTCCGAGATCGGCGCCGCCATCATGGTGGGCGGGAATATCTATCGACAGACCCGTGTCCTCACGACCGCCACCGTCCTCGAGACCAGCAAGGGAAACTTCGATATGGCGATCGCGCTCAGCCTCCTCTTGTTGCTCCTCACCTTCGCGGTGAACTGGGCGCTGACATGGATCCAGCAGCGAGGGAGGGCATCTTGACCGCGCCGATCCTGGCCCTTGAAGGGGTGAAGGTCACATATAACAGCGCGCTGGTTCTGGACGTTCCGTCGTTTGAACTCCAGGAGGGTCGGACACTGGCCATCATCGGGCCGAACGGGGCCGGGAAATCGACGCTCCTCCGACTGCTTGGACTGCTGGAGGCCCCCACCGAAGGGCGCGTCCTCTTCCGCTGTCGGCCGGTCCCTCCGCGCGGGGATCTCCTCTCGCTCCGCCGGCGCATGGCCAGCGTCTTTCAGGAGCCGCTCCTCACTGACGGGACGGTTGAGGAGAATGTCTCTCTGGGACTCAGGCTGAGGCAGACCGATCGGGCGGAGGTCAGCAGGCGCCTCCAGGATTGGATGGGCACTCTTGGTATCAGAGATCTTGCCAAACGGCGCACCCGCGCCCTCTCCGGCGGTGAGGCCCAACGGGTGAGCCTGGCAAGGGCGCTGGTTCTCGAGCCAGAAGTCTTCCTGCTTGATGAGCCCTTCGCCGCCCTGGACCCTCCCACCCGTGAAGGGCTGCTCGCAGACCTCAAGGTGATCCTCTCCAAAAGGCGGATCACCACGGTCTTCGTGACGCACGACAGGGATGAGGCGCTGGCGCTCGGGGATCAGGTCGCCGTCATGATCGGCGGTCGGATCCTTCAAATGGACGTTCCCGAGCGGGTTTTCGCCAATCCCATCAACGAGGTGGTGGCCCGTTTCGTCGGCGTCGAGACGATCCTCCCCGGCCATGTTCGGGCGGTGAACGACGGACTCGCCGACGTGGAGGTTCAGGGCTGGACACTGCAAGTGGCCGCGACACTGACTCCGGGAGAGCGCGTCCTGGTCTGTCTCCGGCCGGAAGAGGTCACCCTCTTCCCGAAGGGAACGACCGCTGCGCTGTCGAGCGCGCGAAACCAGCTTCACGGGCGGGTGGTCCGCCACCTGCCGACCGGGCCGATCTATCGGGTGACGATCGACTGCGGTGTCCTGGTCGTGGCGGCCATCACCCGGCAGTCGTGGGAGGAGCTCGGCCTCGCCGACGGGGCCGAAGTCGTTGCCTCGTTCAAGGCGACCGCCCCTCACGTCATCCACCGCGCCTGATCCTTTTTCTCCTTGACTTTCATCGCACCCTTGAGTAGTCTCAATGGGAATCGGGTGTCTGTCCTCACAGCGTATGCCTGCCTTCATCCAAAAGCTAACCGTCCCTTCACCGCTCAGAGACGAACGTCGCTGCGAGCGTTCTACGGTTGACCGTCATTCAGCGGCATGTGTTCATCCATTGTGGTCGAAATCCGCCGATGAGGAGGTAAAAGATGGAGGAAACGGAAGCGCAACTCTTTGCTCGTCTCAGGGAGGAGGATCCGGAGTTCCGACGGCTTGCTGAGAAGCACCGGGACTTCGACGTCAAGATCAGCGAGTTCGACCGGATCTACTACCTCACGAGCGAGCAGGAGCGAAAACGGAAAGAGCTGCAGAAGCTAAAGCTCAGGATCAAGGACGAGATGCACGTCATCATGCGGCAGTACCGAGTACGGCACGTCACGACCGCCACCGAAAAATGAAACGGCTCAGCCACGTCGATCGGCACGGCCGGGCCCGCATGGTCGATATCAGCGACAAGGGCGAGACCAAGCGGGAGGCCGTTGCGCGAGGCGTGATCACCATGCAACCCGAGACCCTCCGCATGATCCAGCAGGGGTCGCTCCCCAAGGGCGATGTCCTGGCAGCCGCCAGACTCGCCGGGGTCATGGCGGCGAAGCGAGTCCCCGATCTTATTCCCCTGTGCCATCCTCTTCTTCTCACGAGCGCTGAGATCGAGTTCACCCCTGTTGAGCGGGCTGGCCGCCTCGACATCGAATCGCGGGTCAGGATCACAGGACGGACCGGGGCGGAGATGGAGGCGCTCACTGCCGTGGCTGTGGCGGCTCTGACTGTTTACGACATGTGTAAGGCCGTGGACAAGGCGATGGTCATCGGCTCGATTCGTCTGGTCGTAAAAAAAGGCGGGAAGAGCGGGACGTATCGTCGGCCCGGCGAGAACGGGGCCGGGCCCTGACAGGCCCCACTGGAGAATCGGGGGGCTCCGCCGCCCAGCCGGGTGATTCGGGATGTCTTTGGAGCCAGCGACCGCATTCATCTATACTCCACGGTACCTGGAGTTCGACTATGGACCGGGGCATCCTCTTCGCAATCGTCGGCTAGAATTGACCTATGACCTGATCAGCGCCTGCGGCCTCTTTGCCCTTCCCTCTGCCCGCTGTCTCGCACCAGAACCCGCCACCGATGATGAACTCCTGCTGTTCGTCCAGCCCGACTACCTGACGATGCTCAAGGCGGCTGACGCCGGTCAGGCTTCCGCTACGGCATTCCGCTACGGCCTCGGCACGGGCGACAACCCGATCGTGCCGGGGATCTATCGCTGGTCCGCGCTGGTGGCAGGCGCCTCGCTGCTGGCGACGCGCCTCGTGGAGTCTGGCGAGGTCGGCCGGGCCTTCAATATATCCGGTGGGCTCCACCACGCCGGGCCGGCAAAGGCCTCCGGGTTTTGCTACATTAATGATGCCGCGTTGATCATCGCGGACCTCTGCCGGCGCGGGCATCGAGTCGCGTACGTGGACATCGACGTCCATCACGGCGACGGGGTCCAGTGGGCCTTCTACGACACCGACCAGGTACTGACACTTTCGATTCACGAGAGCGGCAGCACGCTGTTCCCCGGTACCGGGTTCGTCCATGAGCTTGGGGAAGGGAAGGGGGAAGGTTACTCGGTAAATGTGCCGCTGCCCTCCACCGCCGACGACGAGATCTTCCTCTGGGGTTTCAATGAGGTGATCCCGCCGCTCGTGGAGGCGTTCCGGCCCGACATCCTGGTCACGCAGCTCGGGATCGACACTCACCGGACCGATCCCCTCTCCCACGTCGGGATCAGCCTCACGGCATTCGCCCAGGCGGTCCGCAGTCTCAAAGGACTGTGCCCGCGCTGGGTTGCGCTTGGCGGCGGCGGGTACGACCTGACGAACGTCCCCCGCGCCTGGACGGCGGCGTGGGCGATCATGAACGATCGTGAGCCGCCGGCCGTGCTCCCGGAACCTTTCCTGGCAAGGCACAGGGGGATCGGGTTCAGCGACGGGGCGTTCATGGATGGGCCCGCGATCATCGATGGGCCGACAAAGGGGCACGCGTGGAAGGCGGTGCGAAACGAGGTGGAGCGCCTGAAGCGGATGGTCTTTCCGCGGCATGGCATATGACAGTGCGCGATGACAGCGGAGTGCCTATGACGAGATGAGACGTGGGAAGTGCGAGGGGGATGGAACGCGGCAGAAACGGGTTTCGGGCTGGCGGGGAGGCAAGCGATGGCATTCCAGGATAAGACATTGACGTGTGTCGATTGCGGGCAGCAGTTCGTGTTCACTGCGGGAGAACAGGAGTTTTATGCGCAGAAGGGATTCATGAATGAGCCGAAGCGGTGTAAGAGTTGCAAGGCGACTCGAAAGGGGATGGGTGGTCCGGGAGGCTCCCGTGAGGAGCACGAGGTGGTGTGCTCCGCTTGCGGGCAGATGACCACTGTGCCCTTCAAGCCGATTCTGGACAAGCCGGTCTTCTGCAAGCCGTGTTTCGTGGCGAAACGGTCGGTGGCCCCCAGAGATAGCCGCATCTGAAGACGCTGCCGTTCAAGCCGTGTCTGGAGGGCCGGGCTGCCACATGGCGGTCCGGCCCTTCG
>CAZCMC010000094.1:0-6829 GCA_964499665.1 uncultured bacterium
GCGGCAACAGCCGGAGGTTTGAGGAACGAGATAGGCTGACCAGCATACTCAATGGTTAGAGGCGGTCAATGCATTTGTGCACATGGGAGGTTGTGATTGGGTAAGGGGCGGCTGGAAGCGTTCAGCGATGGCGTGATTGCCATCATCATCACCATCATGGTTCTGGAGTTGAAAGGTCCGCATGGCGCAGACTGGCAAGCGCTGCGCGCACTGATCCCGGTGTTTCTGAGCTATGTACTCAGTTTTGTTTTTCTCGGTATCTACTGGAACAATCACCATCACCTACTACAGGCGGTCCGGCACGTCAATGGTCGAATCCTTTGGGCCAACCTGCATCTGCTGTTCTGGTTGTCGCTAATCCCCTTCGTCACCGGCTGGATGGGCGAGAACCACTTCGCCGCTCGGCCCGTTGCAGCTTACGGTGCGGTGCTACTTTGCGCTGGGGTTGCTTACTTCATTCTAACCCGCGCCCTGATTTCTCACCATGGCATGGATTCCGCACTCGCGACCGCATTAGGCCGAGACTTCAAGGGGAAGGTTTCGCTGGTGTTATACGCTGTGGCAATTCCGTTCTCCTTCCTGACCCCGTGGCTTGCTTGTGGCCTGTACGTTCTGGTTGCGGTCATGTGGCTCATCCCGGACCGTCGTATTGAAGACGCGCTCGGCGAAAAACTATCGTGAGTGGTGCCGCGCTGCCGCCTGACAAGCGCGTGAAGCCGCCGGCCGCGCAGGGCATCCTCAGTCAGTCGAGGTGAATTGGGCGCCAGCCGCGGATTACGCGCAGCGTTAGGCGGCGTCACGAGGAAAGTGCATCGCTGTGGAGCATCCCCAGACAAAACATAGGAGGGAGTAATCAATGCAACCAACAAGCGAAGAGAAGGCAGTTAAGAAGCTCCGCTGCATCCAGCGCAGTGTGGACCGTCATTGGGTAGGCAACGGGTTCCCCGTTCGGACACTCTTGGCCTACCCGAATTTAGGATCGGCGCTCAGTCCTTTCCTACTCCTCGATTATGCTGGTCCGATGGAATTCCCTCCGACGGATGAGCGTCTCGGCGTTGGCGAGCACCCGCATCGCGGCTTCGAGACAGTGACCATTGTCTACGAGGGCGAAGTGGAACACAGGGATTCCTCCGGGGGCGGCGGGCGCATCGGTCCCGGCGACGTTCAGTGGATGACCGCAGCATCCGGCATAGTTCATGAAGAGTTTCATGGTCGCGATTTCGCCCGGCGCGGCGGCATGTTTGAAATGGTGCAGCTTTGGGTCAATTTACCCGCTAAGGACAAGATGTCGCCGCCGCATTACCAGGGCATCCTGAATAGCCAGATTCCTGCCGTCAGCCTGCCTGATGGTCTGGGAACGGTGCGCGTGATCGCAGGCGAGTACGCCGGGGCAAGAGGACCGGCCAACACTTACACGCCAATCCACGTTTGGGATCTCCGCCTCTCCAAGGGCCAGCGGACGGACCTTACTGTGCCCGATGGCTACACGACGGCACTCGTTGTCCTCAAAGGTGCTCTGAGTGTGAATGGGTCCGAGGAAATTCAGGCGGCGGAGGTCGGACTGTTCGACCGTGCGGGGAAGAACATCACCATCGAATGCGTGAAAGACACGACAGCTCTACTGCTTAGCGGCGAACCGATTGATGAACCCATTGTGGGACAGGGGCCGTTCGTCATGAACAGTTCCCAAGAGATTCGCCAAGCGATGGCGGATTACCGGAGCGGCAAGATGGGTCACTTGTCGTGAGTGGAGGGGATGGGCACCCCGCAACACTGTGACCATTAGGCGCAAATCCGCCTGTTCAATGGCGCGACAGCAGATCAAACCAAGAGAGGTGTGTTGTGCATCCAGCGACCGCCGCCTAACAAACGCATGTAGCGGAGGCCGCGAAGCGGGTTTCTCAGGTTTCTCTGAGCGTTCCGGCGGCCCCGCTGATGCGAATCGTTGGACCGCAACTGATTCTGCGCCGCTCACCTGCCGGTTAGCCGCTCCGTTAGGCTTGCATTGTGGATGATGACTTGACTGATCAAATGGTATCATATATGATACCGATATGATCCGGAAGATTGTCATCGACACCAACGTTTTCATTTCCGCTTTGCGCTCCCGCCTGGGCGCATCCTATAGGCTGTTCATGCTGCTCGATCGCGGCACTTTTGAGATCAACATCTCGGTCCCGCTCATCGTGGAGTACGAAGACGTGGCCAAGCGGATCGCACGAGAGATCGGGCTTGCGTCCGCCGACATTGACGATATGCTCGACTACATCTGCAGCGTGGCTCGCAAGCACATCATTCATTTTCTATGGCGGCCGTTCCTGAAGGATCCGCAAGATGATCATGTTCTTGAGTTGGCGGTGGAGGCCGGGTGCGATTTCATCGTGACCCATAACGTGCGGGATTTTTCAGGGTCGGAGCGGTTTGGCATCCGCGTGGTAACACCACGGGCGTTTCTACGAGTAATAGGAGGCATGCTATGAGCACGATTAGTCTGCGCCTTCCGGAATCGCTTCATAAGCGTGTTCGGGAGTTGGCCAAGAGAGAAGATGTGTCGATCAATCAACTCATCGCCACGGCGCTGGCGGAGAAGTTGTCGGCGCTGATGACCGTCGAGTACCTGGAGGGGCGCGCCAAGCGGGGGAGCCGTCGCAAGTTTGAGCGCGCCATGTCCAAGGTGAGAGACGTCAAGCCTGAGGATCGGGATGCATTATGAAGCCCAACCACTGGTTGGAGCCGACCGCTGTGTTTGTCTTTCGCTGGGCGGCGGCTGCTCAACCGGAACTTTAGTCCGCAACTGATTCTGCGCCGCTCACCTGTGTCCCACTATATGTTTGTGCATCGATACGCTAAAATGGATTTGAGAGGTTCAGCAAATATGATTGAGAAGATTGATGACAAAGAAGGCAAGGATTTTTTTCTCAACGACCCGAAAAAGCTGGACAATCCCTTTCCCGATCTCAAATATTTTCGGGCACACCGCCCGGTCTTTTATTATCCGCCTCTCAATACTTGGTTCATTTTCCAATACGACCATGTCAGGAGTCTGTTTCAGGACGCCAGGCTCACCGCTGACCGGATGAAGGGATTCGTTGAGGCGGCTCTCGAGGAAGTGCGGGGCGATTTGCGAAAGATCGCTCCGTTTCTTGAAACGTGGGTGCTCATGAAGGCTGTCTGGTGCGGCTAGAGAAGCGGTCTGCCTGAAAGAGGGACATCATCATGGCGTGGAACACAACAGCGCTGTCAAACCGGCTCGGGATCAAATATCCGCTCATCCAGGCCCCCATGGCCGGGGGGTTCACCTCTCCTGGGCTGGTCGCGGCGGTCGCCAACGCCGGGGGGTTGGGCTCGTTCGCGGCGGCGCTGCTGTCCCCGGCGGAGATCAAGGCTGGGGTCGAGCACATCCGCCGTCTGACCGACCAACCGTTCAACGTCAACCTGTTCGTCCTCGATCCGCCCAGCCCGGACCCGGGCGAGGTGGAGCGGGCGCTCGAGCTGCTCCGGCCCATCCGTGATGAACTCGGGCTCCCGCCGGGGCGGCCTCCGGCCCGCTGGTGCCAGGACTACCGCGAGCAGTTGGAAACCCTCATCGAACTCCGCGTCCCCGTGACCAGCTTTACGTTCGGCCTTCTCGACGGAGCAGCGATCGAGCGTCTCCATCGTGCGGGATCGATCGTCCTTGGGACCGCGACCAACGTGGCGGAGGCGCGGGCTTGGGCCGAGAATGGGGCCGACGCGGTCTGTGCCCAGGGGGCCGAGGCCGGGGCCCATCGCGGCACCTTCCTCGGCGGCCTGGACGAGGGGCTCGTCGGCACACTTGCCTTGGTGCCCCAGATGGTGGACGCAGTCCGACTGCCCGTTGTCGCGGCGGGCGGGATCGCGGACGGTCGGGGGATTGCAGCCGCGCTCATGCTGGGCGCGGCGGGAGTGCAGATCGGGACCTTGTTCTTGAACTGCGCCGAAGCCCCCATCCACGCGGGGTATCGGTCGGCCCTTCGCACCGCTTGTGAGACGGACACTCGGGTCACCCGCGCCTTCACCGGCCGGTACGCCCGAGGGATCGTGAACGAGTTCATGCGGCGGCTCGACGCCCGACAGCAGGAGGTTCCCGCCTACCCGGTGCAGAGCGCCCTGACCGGGGAGATCCGGCGGGCGGCAGCCGACTCTAACCGGCCCGAGTTCATGTCCCTCTGGGCGGGACAGGCGGTGGGGCTGTTGGCCCGGCGTCCTGCCGGCCAGCCGGCCGGTGAGCTGGTAGCCGCCCTGGCCAGCGAGACCGAGTTAGCGATCCGCCGGGTGTCGGACGCTTCTTTCCCGCTGCCAGGGTGAGGCCGCCGAACCAATTCGCTCAGCCGCCGTGCTCCTGAGGCTTACTCAATTAGAGGCCCATCCAAACCGTGAACGGTTACGGGTTATCCGCCCGGCATCGTTCCGTGTGTAGCAGAGGGGTAGCCCCGAATCAAGCGCTGCACCCGACCGGGGCCGTACTCGCTGCTCCCCGGGTTCAACATTTCCTCATCGGCCCGGGCGGCTGAGCTGGGTCGTTAGGCGACTTCGGCATAGATGCGGAAAAGTCAAGCGGAGATAATGCCGGATTTCGTAATCACCCAGAAGCGCGTCTTCTTTCTTCAGTAGCTTGACAACGTGACAGGGCGACTGGTACACTGCTTCCCGTGTTCCGAGGCGGGCGAAGCTGTTCCGCCCTGCTTCGGCTACAAGCAGACACCTGGGGAGATTGGCTTCTATGACGAATCGAAGTCAGAGAGTCTTTGCTCTTGCCTTTACCCTGCTCCTTGTTTACATGGGATCACCAGCCCTCCATATGGGAGTTATCGGCCCCCATGATCATGCCCATTCGACTCTTCTCGGGAACCGACCCGCCGCTCACCGCTCGCACGTGAGCCTGCCGCAAGAGGCGCAAGAGTCCAAAAGAGCGCAAGACGACAAGCCCCTACCCTCAACGCAACCGATCCCCCATTGTGATCTCGAGGTGAACCCGGGGGTCAATCCTCCTTCATGTTCCTTCGATCCTCCCGGATATGTCGAGGAGCCTAACGCTCGGCCCACCCCTTCTCCCCTTTCCCGCACGTCAGATCCACCTTCCCTACCCCCTCGCCAAGCGTAGTTTTCCTCCACTTTCTCACGGCTCTTTCTAATTTGCTGTAGGCGTTGCGGCCGAGCGCGCTTTCATTTCTTTCTCCCCAAAGCGATCCGTCGATCCTGTCGTGTTCATTGGATCGGCTCATCCTGCGGGAGCTTTTCAAGGACAGAAGATAATGAAAATCAGACACGTTGGTCTATATGTCATTCCCCTGCTGATTTCGGTTGGCACGTCTGCTCTTGCCTCGTCCCAAGCCACTGACCTTCCGCAAACGCTCTCACTGGCGGCCGCTTTAGAACTCGCGGGAAGGCAAAACACTGGTCTGCGAGCGGACGCCACGCTACAGGACGCCGCACGCGGCGACGCCATCACCGCCAGTTTGCTGCCCAACCCTGTGTTTCTTGCCAGGTCCGAAGGATACAACGGCGGCTCATTCCTGGATCGACAGGAGCTCTTCCTTGAGGTCAGTCAAGAGTTTCAGACGGCCAGCAAACGCTCCCGCCGGACCGCGGTCGCTGATGCGAATGTGCGGGCGATCGGGGCCGATGTTGAGAATGCCTCCCGCCTGCTAAGATTCGCGGTGAAGCAGGCGTATTACCAAGTCGTTCTCGCAAAGGCTGAGGTTGAGGTGGCCCGCGATCTGCTGGCCAATTTCGACCGGATCATCAGCCTTAACGAAGAACGGTTTCGTGTGGGCGAGATCTCAGGTGGGGATCTCCGGCGGGTTCAGGTGGAGCGCTTCCGGGTCTTTGACGAGGTTGTCGGCGCAGAGCTGAATCTCAAACAAGCCAAGATCTCGCTCCTTGGACTGTTCGGCATCGCCGATTCAACAGTCGAATTCGACGTGACCGAAGTGCTCGTCAAACGCGAGCCTATTGGCGTTCTGCCATCACTACGGGTCGAGGCCATGCAGACCCGCCCGGACCTCAAAGCCCAGCGTCATCGGATCACGCGGGCTCGGGAACAGATCGAGTTCGAGCAGGCGCTGCGGTTTCCCAATGTCTCTCCCTTCGTGGGCTACAAACGCGACTTCGGCGAAAACAGGGTGGTGTTTGGCCTGGAGGTTCCCCTGCCTCTTTTCAATCGGAACCAGGGCGGCATCGTCCGGGCCACGGCGGAGGCGGAGCGCGAATCGTTCCAGCGGCAGCGTGCAGAGAGCCAGGCGCTTCTGGAGGTGGATCAGGCCTTTAACCGGTTTGAGGCCGAACGGCGACGGCTTGAGGCGCTGGAATCCGAATATCTGCCCAAGGCCCGCGAATCACGGGAGATCGCCGAGACTGCCTACCGGCTCGGCGCGATCGATCTCAATGCCTTCCTGGATGCGCAACGGTCCTTTCGGGAGATCCGCCGGCTCCACAACCGGTCACTCTACGAATTGACCATCGCCGAGTTTCAAGTTGAAGCGGCCGTGGGCCGCTAGAGGACATGTGATGTCTTCATACGTCGCCTCCAGACTTCGCTCCTCGCACCCCGCACTTCGCACTTCGCACCTTTTTGCAATGATGATGCTCGCAGGGTTACTGTCCCTTGTCGCCTGCAACCGCGAGCCCCAAGAGAAGGGGGTGGAGCGCGAGGCCAAGCACACGGAGGGCGAGGTCAGGGTTTCGGTCGAGGCTCAGGCTAAGTTCCAATTCGTTACCGCGCGGCCCCAGCGTGTCGCCCCCGTTCGTCTCATTGAAGCCACGGCGACCATTGCGCCAGACCCCGCGCACGTGGCACACATTGCGCCGA
>CAZCMC010000095.1:0-6810 GCA_964499665.1 uncultured bacterium
AAGCCCCGTCGGGGCATCGAGCATTTGACCCCTGGTGTAGCTACGGCCATCCCAGGTATAACGGTGGATCGGGCCCGAGGGGCGACCTGCTTGCGGAACCTCCTGGCCAAAGAGCTGGGCCGTTTTTCCATCGGACGAGAGCACGTGGAGGACCAGGTTCGGCACCTCCCAGACGGCCTCGAGCCGCCCGTCTTTCAACTGTAGAATGAGGGAACGAACGCGGCCCTTTTGCGAGAGGCTCATAATAACCTCAGCGCGACCGTCGCCTGTCAGATCGGCTGTCTCGAGAACGACGACCGTTTCCTTGCCAGTCAAGGCCAGCTCCGTGATCTGATGGAGGCGTCGGCCATCGATCCGGTGAAGCAAGAGCCGATCGGCCGCAGCCAGCAGCAGCTCCGGCGCGCCGTCGCCGTCCAGGTCTCCCACGGCCAGAGCCTGCATCGGCCGGTCGAACTCCGGCCCAAGTCGGAATCCTTCCGAAGACAGCCGAGGTCGCGCAGGGCGCGGGGTAGACACCTTGGGCAAATCGACGGGGGCGGCTGCCGAAGGCCCAGGCGGACGGCTCCGTGGGGCCCCGGAGTCCTTCGGACTGGCGGGGGACGGTCGATCCTGAGCGACAGCAGCCGGCTTCACTTCCGAGCTGGCCAACAGGAGAGGGTTGCCGGTCAGCGTCGAGAACACCTGGACGTCGAGGGAGGCGCCATTCGGGTGGGGCGTCAAACGGCCCATCAGCAGCGCTTGAGCCTTGCCCCTCTCGGCAAGCTGCTTGAGGATGCGTGGGTCGGCGAACTCCGCTGCCGCAAGGTTCTTATCGGCAAGCACCATCGATCGTAACTGCCGCTCCTCGATCAGCTCAAAGCGACCTGTTCGAAGCAAGGCAGCCCCGAGATCCTTGGTCACTGCTCGCGTGTTGGCGTCCTTGACACCTTCCACTTCGACATTCGGAAAGGCCACGATCATCCGCGCCATCGAGACCCGAACCTGATCGCCCTGCCGTATCTCAGCCTTCTCAGCCCGTTTGGTGATGGCCGCTACAGCGTATCGCTCCCGAACTTGCAGGATGCGGAGCATTCCCAGGTCTTTGTCCAGCCTCCCCAACGCCTCCATGGTGAGGGGGTGTTTGAACTCCTCCCCTTCGCGGAAGACTTCCAGTTCCATCCCTTGAAAGACACCATCTGCCGTTCCACGATCGATCAGAACCTGGTCGCCCTCGAAGCCGATGATCATTCCCTCTACTCGGGGAAAGGCAGCGGCCAGGCGGTCGGCCACTACCCGCGCGGCTTCAGCGAACCGACTCTCCTTCTCGCGGGCTGGACCAGGGGGTCGCCCCTGGGCGGGGGCCCGGTCCTGAGCGAACGCCATTTCGCTCGGCGGGAGGCTAAGCACTAATAGTGATGATACGAGGAAGCAAAGAAGCAGCGCCCAAGAGATTGGGGCCGACGGGAGGAATTGCCTGCAGGCCACTAATGCCCCCAAGCTAAAGCATCGCCACTGAATTCCCTTGCCGGTGGTCATGAACAGCGTATCCAGGCACCCACGAGGGAGAGGGGATCCATAATCTTCCCTCTCCCCGATTGCGGGGAGAGGGTCAGGGTGAGGGGAAGCTGCGAGACAGCCAACCTTGTGAAGGACGGTCTGCTACGAACTCTGTCGGTGCTGCTCGACCAGCTCGACCAGGACGCCATTACAGCCTTTCGGGTGCAAGAAAGCCACTCTCGTCCCCCGGGAGCCTGGCTTTGGGACCTTATCGATAAGAGGGAACCCGGCCGCATCCAACCGGCTCAGCGTCCCAGGGAGGTCCTCGACCTCGAGGCAGATATGGTGGATGCCCTCGCCCCTCTTCTCGATGAACTTGGCTGTCGGATTGTCCGAACCGATCCCTTCCACCAACTCGATCCGACTGTCCCCGAGCTCGAAGAATGCCACCTTCACGCGCTCGATGGGGAGGGTCTCCGTATGCCCACGCTCGATCCCCAAGAGGGTTTCGAACAGCTTGGCAGAGGCGTCTACATCCTTCACGGCGATGGCGATGTGCTCGATCCGACGTACCATAAGGACTCCTTGGTTGACAGTTCACGGTTCACGGTTCACAGATAGGAAAAGGAAATCCCACACACCTCCCTCAGTCAACTGTCAACAGTCAACAGTGAACGATTCACGGTTCACGGTTCACGGACCAACAGCATCACGGTGAACCAAGTTCAAGTGAGTTTATTAGCCCAG
The DNA here is from genome assembly GCA_964499665.1 of uncultured bacterium. Classification (GTDB taxonomy): domain Bacteria; phylum Methylomirabilota; class Methylomirabilia; order Methylomirabilales; family Methylomirabilaceae; genus Methylomirabilis. The sequence continues at coordinate 2,224 of CAZCMC010000095.1, forward strand.
ACAACATTCGAGCAAGTCCATTGAGCTTCCCGTAGAAATATTCCTGATCTGCAGAACCAATATACTTCTGCCTCTGGGAAATCTCTAGCAGAGGTACACATTCATACAGAGAAGCACGCGCGCGTTTGAGATAGAAACAAAACTCCTTCGTCGAACGACCGCTTCCTTCCGCGACATTCAGAGAAACAGAAGTTGCTGATCGACGCAACTGACTCGTCAGGCCGAATATTTCATCTTTAGGGAATTTCCTCGTCAATTCGTACACTTCGTTCGCAAGAATCACCGATTCTTGATACACCTCCAGCTTCTCAAAGTTGAATGCCATATCGGTTTACTGTTGACGGTTGACGGTTCACAGAGAAAATCGTTCACAGTTTACAGTTGACGGTTGACAGAAAAAGGGGTTACCCGTCTGCTTGCTTTATCTGTGAACCGTGAACAGTGAACGCTGTTCATAACTGTGAACTGTGAACCGTGAACGCTCTTAGATTGTGACGGTTTCCTGATGTTCGCCGAAGACCCCCCGCAACACGGCGCAGATCTCTCCAATGGTGGCGTAGGCTTTGACCGCTTCGATCAATAGAGGAAGCAGGTTCTCCTTCCCTCGCGCCGCCCGACCCAACGCCTCGAGCGTTTTGTCCGCTCTATGCTGGTCCCGACTGCCGCGGACCCGGTTCAGCTTGGCTCGTTGCTCGACCTCAAGCCGGGGATCGACGGCAAAGACGGGGATGGTGACCGGGTCGGCGGTGGCGAACTCATTGAGGCCCACCACGATGCGACGCCGCTCTTCAGTGGCTCGCTGCTCCCGATACGCGGCCTCCTGGATCTCGCGCTGTATAAATCCAGCCTCGATGGCTCGAAGCGTCCCCCCCATGGCATCGATCTTCTCGAGGTAGGCCGAGGCTTCTCGCTCGATCCGATCGGTCAGAGCTTCAAGACAGTACGATCCGCCAAGCGGATCGACGGTGTCCGCCACGCCGCTCTCGTAGGCGATGATCTGCTGGGTCCTGAGCGCCAGGCGAACTGCCTCCTCGGTGGGAAGTCCCAGCGCCTCATCACGCGAGTTGGTGTGAAGCGACTGCGCCCCGCCCAACACCGCGGCCAGGGCCTGCAGCGCCACGCGGACCGCGTTGTTTTCGGGCTGCTGCGCCGTCAGGCTCACCCCGGAGGTCTGGGCGTGAAACCGCAGCATCCAGGATCTGGGATCGCCGGCTTTGAACCGCTCCCGCATGATCGTGGCCCACAGGCGACGGGCCGCCCGGTACTTGGCCACCTCTTCCAGGAGATTGTTCTGGGCGTTGAAAAAGAAGGAGAGCTGGGAGGCGAAGCGGTCCACGTCAAGCCCCGTGGCGATCGCAGCCTCCACATAGGCGATCCCGTCCGCCAGCGTGAATGCCACTTCCTGGACCGCCGTTGACCCGGCTTCCCGAATGTGGTAGCCGCTGATGCTGATGGCGTTCCAGCGCGGAAGCTGTGCGGCGCAGTAGGCGAAGGTATCGGTGATGAGACGCATGGAAGGTCCGGGCGGGAAGATATATGTCCCGCGGGCGATATATTCCTTGAGGATGTCGTTCTGGACGGTCCCCGAGATCTTGTCGGGCGTGACCCCTTGCTGCTCCGCAACGGCCACGTACATCGCCAAGAGAATGGAGGCAGTGGCGTTGATGGTCATGGAGGTGCTGACTCTGTCAAGCGGGATCCCCCGCAGCAGGGCCTCCATATCGGTCAGGGAGTCGATGGCCACGCCGACCTTTCCAACCTCTCCGGCTGCCATCGGATCGTCCGAGTCGTACCCGATCTGGGTTGGGAGGTCGAAGGCGACCGAGAGCCCGGTCTGTCCCTGCTGAAGCAGATAGTGGAACCGCCGATTGGTATCCTCCGCCGTCCCGAAGCCCGCATACTGCCTCATGGTCCAGAGACGGCCCCGATACATGGTCGGCTGCACCCCGCGGGTAAACGGGTAACTGCCGGGAAATCCCAGCCGATCTGAGTAATCGTTGTCAGAGAGATCCAGAGGGGTGTAGAGGCGTTTCACCTCGATGTCGGAACTGGTCTGAAACTCCCTCTTCCGCTCCGGCGCCCGTTTGAGCGTGGGCTGCAGGGTCTCCACCTGCCACGCATCGAGGGAGTCCTTCAAGTGTTCTAATTGTTCGTCGCGGTCCATCGCTCGTCCCTGAAGGCGTTCACGGTTCACGGTTGACGGACGGAGTGACTGAGTCTGCCTTTGTCCTATCCGTGAACTGTGAACTGTGAACCGTCAACATCTCTTATTCGATCACCACCAAGACTTCTCCTCCGCCGACGCCGGCACCCTCCTGGACCTTGATCTCTTTGACCACTCCAGGGCCGGTCGCCTTCAGCTCGTTTTCCATCTTCATCGCCTCGATCACAATGACCCCTTGCCCGGCGCTGACCTCCTGTCCGGATGCAACCAGGAGCTTGACGACTTTGCCGGGCATCGGGGCGACAATGGTCTGGGGTCCCCCTTTGCCCTGGCCCCCGGCGCGAGCCGCCTTTCGTCGCTGGCGGCCCGCCTCCTCAAACTCGATGCGGTGGAGCTCGCCCTCAACCCAAATCGCGAGCACACCCTCCCCCTCCTCAACCACATCGACCTCATACGACCGGCCCTTCACGAGAAGAGAGAACAGGCCCCCCACGATGGGGGTAAAATCGACCTCGTGGGTCGTCTCATCGAGCTGGACTGCCGCGGGCGATCCCATCGCGGTCACCACCACCCGATGCGTCCTCCCTTGAAAATTCGCAGAGTAGGTCATGGCACAAGTTCCACGTTCCGGGTTCCGAGTTCCGGGTTAAAACAGGTTCCGGGTTCGGCTTCGCAGTACCGGGTTCCGGGTTCCGGGTTCCTTTGAACTTGGAACTGGGCACCTGGAACCTGGAACTGGCGGCGCTATCGCCGCCTGACCGCCTCGTGTCGAGCGGCCAATTTCCAAAGGCTTTCAACGGAACCGCCCTGCCCGGCCGACACCGGCACTGACGGCTTCTTGGTGTGCAGATAGAGCGAGCCAGCGACCAGCGCGATCTCAGCCAGGCCCTCCTTCGCCCCGACGAACCCTTTGGCAAGCCACTCCTCCAGAAACCGGGTATGGATCTGGCCCGCCAGAACCTGCGGGTCCTCCAGGATTCGGAGGTGGAGCGGGATGCTCGTCTTCACGCCCAGGATTACATATTCGCCCAGGGCGCGCCGCATCCTGCGGATCGCCTCGTCCCGATCACGACCCCAGGCGATCAGCTTCGACATAATGGGATCGTAGTAGATCGGGACCTCGCACCCCTCGTAGATCCCGCTGTCAATCCGGATGCCAGGTCCGCTCGGGCTCCGCAGCGTGTGGATCCTCCCGGGCGAGGGCATGAAGTTATTGAAGGGGTCTTCAGCGTAGATGCGGCATTCGATGGCGTGCCCGCGCAATCGGATGTCATCCTGTCGCACCGAGATGGGCTCGCCTGCAGCGATCCGTATCTGCTCCTTGACGAGGTCGAGCCCCGTGACCATCTCGGTGACCGGGTGCTCCACTTGCAGCCGCGCGTTCAGCTCCAGGAAATAGAAGTTCCTGTTGGAATCGACGAGAAACTCCATTGTCCCTGCATTCGTATAGCCCGCCGCCTTGGCCAACTTGACGGCCGCCTCCCCCATCCGCGCCCTGAGGTCAGCATCGACGAAAGGCGAAGGCGACTCCTCCACCACCTTTTGGTGGCGGCGCTGAAGCGAGCACTCGCGCTCACCGAGATACACCACGCGCCCTCCGCCATCGGCCAGGATCTGCATCTCGATGTGGCGGGCGCCGCCCAGATAGCGCTCGACGTAAACGGCGGGGTTGCCGAATGAGGAAGAGGCCTCTGAGCGCGCCGCGCGGATGGCGCCGGCCAGATCGGCCTCGGTCGTGACGATCCGCATCCCCTTGCCGCCCCCGCCGGCGGTCGCCTTAATGACCACAGGAAGGCCGATCTCTTTCACGGCCTGGAGCACCTCCTGATCGCTGAGTTCTCGCGTCGCTCCCGGGACGACGGGCACACCAACCTTGGCCGCCAGGCTCCGACCCGCAGTCTTTCCGCCCATCGCCCGAATCGCCTGGGAGCTGGGACCGATGAAGACCAGGCGTTCTTGCTCACACCGCATAGCGAAATCGGGATTCTCCGACAGAAAGCCATATCCGGGGTGGATCGCTTCCGCACCGGCCGTTTTCGCCGTCTCGATGATCCGGTCAACGTTCAGATAGCTCTGCGCTGAAGGGGGCGGGCCGATCAAATAGGCCTCGTCGGCGAGACGGACGTGCAGGGATGCTCGATCAGCCTCGGAGTAGACCGCGACCGCGCCGATCCCCATCTCCCGGCAGGCACGTATGACACGAACGGCGATCTCTCCGCGATTCGCAATCAGGATCTTATTAAACATGAGCAAGAAAAGCTTTCAGCCGTCAGCAGTCAGGAAGAAAAGCTGAACGCTGATGGCTGAACGCTATCCCCCCCTCTACAATGGGATGTTGCCGTGCTTCTTCGGGGGATTCGTTACGCGCTTCGTTCGGAGCGACCTCAATGCCTTGATCAGCTTGGGGCGGGTCTCCTGTGGCT
>CAZCMC010000096.1:0-6603 GCA_964499665.1 uncultured bacterium
AAAACGAAGACCGAGGCGATCCATCTCGCGATCTCCGAGTTCATCCGGCAGAAAAAACTGGCAAAACTGAGGGGCCTGAGCGGCAAGCTCCGAATCGATCTCGATTGGCGGGAGCTGGAAGAGGCGGAACTGAAGTCGCAGGAACTCAGAGAACGAGCCGCGCATGGTGGTCGCTGATACCTCGGTCTGGATACCCTATTTCAACCAGCCCGACTCTCAGGAAAAGGCGATCCCCGATGCGCTGATCCAGCATGACAGCCTCGCGCTGGTCGGTATTGTCCTCGCGGAACTCCTTCAGGGCTGCCGCAGCGCAAAGGAAGCCGTCGTGTTAGTGGAGACACTCTCCGCCCTTCCATTCGTCGAGATGACCTTCTCCGCTTGGAAGCGAGCCGGGGAGATCTCCGCAAGCCTGAGGCGACGGGGCGTCACGCTCCCGCTGTCCGATCTGATCATAGCGGGACTCGCGCTCCATCAGGAGTGCTCAGTGTTCACTCTCGACCCCCATTTCCGCAAGATCCCCGGCTTGCGACTCTATCGCTCTTCCAAAGTCCTAAGAGGCTAAGCTCTCAATCTGTTGGCGTCCCGCTGCTTGACAGGAACTGTAGGCCTTCTCTCCTTTGGGAAATTGGCCCGCCGCAAAGCTCCCTTTAGCCCATCGACGAGACGCGGTCCGGTTGGATCTTGTACAGAACGCGCACCTCGCCCGGCCTCCCGTATGGGTACCGTTCCTCCCCTAGATACTTCTTGGCCAGCATGTCGATGTGAGCATCGGCCCCGCTTTCGGTGATCTCCGCAACGCGCCCGCGCACCGCGAGGTAGCGATACGGATTGTCAGGGTCCATGATCTCAAGCGCCACCTGTGGGTTCCGACGCATGTTGTGGTCTTTGACGCGACCCTTGGCACTGTTGATCCGTATGTAGGTGCCATCGTAGTCGCACCAGACCGGGGTGACCTGAGGGGTGCCATCCGGCATGATCGTCGCCAGATGAGCGAAGGCTTTCTTCTGGAACAGGTCGCGGTAGCTCTCGGGGATCGTGTTCGACATGGTCTGCTCCTCTCTTGTAGGTTTCCCGAATTATGCGCCATGGCCCTGCCTGGGTCAAGCCAAGATAGGGCGCACCGATGGGGCTGCGAATGAGAGTCCAGCCAGAAGCCGTTATTACGGTTGACCAACCGCCGCGGTGCAACCGGTCGGTCGTGACACGTCACACGAGGCAAGGTATACGAACGCTTGCGCGGACGACGCCGACAGAGTATCCTGTCCGGCATGGCCGCGCACAGATCCGACTCCCGCTGGTGGCCGGTACGCTTCTTGAGCGAGCTGTGGTGGTGTCTCAAACAACATCATCTGTCGATGATGGCTGCCGCCATCAGCTTCTACGCGTTGCTGGCGCTCATCCCCCTCCTGCTGATCAGCAGCGCCGTCTTGGGGTCGGTCGCCGGCTCGTCCAGCGCAACCGCCCAGGCCATTACCGGAGGGATTCGGCGCATCCTGCCGAGGGTGACGGGGGAGCAGATCGAGGCGACGCTGCAAACGCTGATTGTCGGGCGGCGGCTGGCGGGAGGACTCGGGCTGATCTCGCTGATCTGGGTTGCCTCGGGAGCCTTTGACATGGTGGCCTCTTCCCTCACCGTCCTCTGCGATCTCCAGGAATCCCGCGGGTACCTGCGGCGGAAGGTGACGGCCTTTTTCTTGAGCCTGATTTCCGGCTTGGGCTTTCTGCTGAGCCTGGCCGTCGCGTCGCTGGCCACCGCGATCGAGGCGCTTGGTAACCGCCTTCTGGAATTCGCCCCCGCCAATGTCAGTCTGCCACCCGGGATCCTCCTCGACCTCCTTCCAGCCACGTTGGTCGGATTCACCTTCCTCCTGATGTACCGGTTCGCACCTGCCCGCCCCTTTCCTCTGGGCGCATCCGTGACCGGAGCGGCGGTCGCAGGTCTCCTCTGGCACGGCGCCAAAGAGCTCTTCAACTGGTACCTCCTGACCTATGCCATCTACAATCCGATCACCGGAATCCTTGGGAGCGCCATCGCCCTCTTCCTATGGCTGTACTACTCGGCCCTCATCTTCTTATTAGGAGGAGCGATCGCCGAGTCGCTCCGGCGGTCGGCCCGCCCAGGGACCCGCTGAACCAGCATCGCGAAAGGATCGTCCGCACGCTCCTCCAGGGGGTTTAATGTAACCTCCCCGGAGCCCTCCACGCTTGTTTCAATCCCACGCCTATGGTATGGTTTGGCCGACACGTAGCGGGATTCGGCTTGCAGGGGGGCACGAACGGATGATGTCGTTCAAAGGCGAGATCGTCAAGGCGGTCGATCGGGTGGCCGACGAGTTGGTGGCCACCAGCCATTTCCTCCATCAGCACCCCGAACTGGCCTATGAGGAGCGGGAAGCGGCCCAACGACTGACCGCTCTTCTGAAGGGGCGCGGCTTTGAGGTGACCGAAGGGGCCGGGGGCCTTCCGACGGCCTTCCTGGCCAGGGCCGGGGTCGAGCGGCCGTCAGCGACCATCGCGTTTCTCGCCGAGTATGACGCGCTCCCCTCCCTGGGCCATGCCTGCGGCCACAACCTCATCGCAGCCGGCTCAATCGGCGCCGCCCTCGCCCTGGAGCCGTTTCTTACGAGGCTGGGAGGCCAGGTGCAGGTGATCGGTTGCCCGGCCGAGGAGAGGGGCGGAGGCAAGATCGCCCTGGTCAAGGCCGGACTGTTCGCAGGCGTTGACGCCGCGCTTCTGGTCCACCCGAGCAACAGGAACGAGATTTTCAAGTGTGCCCTGGCTATGCGGGCGCTGCAGGTTGAGTTCTTCGGCAAGTCGAGCCATGCCGCCGCGGCGCCACACCTCGGGATCAATGCGCTGGACGCAGTGCTGCTGTCCTTCACCAACCTCAATGCCCTCCGGCAACAGCTCCGGGGCGACGCCCGCATCCACGGGATCATCACCGACGGCGGTCGGGCGCCCAACATCATTCCAAATTATGCCGCTGCGCGCTTCTACATCCGGGCCCTCGACCTCGACTACCTCCACGACCTTCATCGGCGCGTGGTCGCCTGCCTCGAGGCGGCCGCCCAGGCCACGGGAGCGAGGGTTGTGATCCACGATGAGGGCGAAGAGTACCACCCGATGAGGTTTAATCGGGCGCTGGGCCGTCTCTTCCAGACGAACCTGGAGGCGCTGGGCGAGCAGGTGGAGCAGACGCCGGAAGACCAGGAGTTGGGGTCCACCGACGTGGGCAACGTGAGCCAGGTAGTCCCGACGATCCAGCCGACCATTGCTCTGACCGGCCGCCCCGAGGTGGTGTGCCACACGGTCGCATTTGCCGAGGCGGCCGGCGGACCGGCGGGAGACCGCGCCCTGCTCCTGGCGGCGAAGACGTTGGCCATGACGGCGCTCGATCTGTTCGCCGACCCTACCTGCCTGCGGCAGGTGAAAGAAGAGTTCCACCGCACATGAAGTCGGGCCAGCCAGGGGCCGCCGACCACTCTCGCGTTCCACCGCTCCCACGCTGCGTCCGACCCAAGAGGCCCGATGAAGCTCTCCATCGTCATTCCAGTCTATAACGAGCGGGAGACGGTCGAGCTGCTTCTCAAGCGGGTCGAGGCGGTCCCGCATGACAAGGAGATCATCCTGGTGGACGACGCCTCGACCGATGGGACGCGAGAGATCTTAGAGCGGCTGGCGCGCGACCACCGGGATCAGGTGCGCCTCTTGCTCCACACCAGGAACCGTGGCAAGGGAGCGGCCATCCGCACCGCTATCGAGCACGTCAGCGGTGACATCGTCATCATCCAGGATGCTGACCTGGAATACGACCCGCAGGACTACCCGCGGCTCCTGGAGCCGATCCTGGAAGGCCACGCCGACGTCGTCTTCGGCAACCGATTCCATGGAGGGCCGCACCGCGTTCTCTACTTCTGGCACTACGTCGGGAATCGGTTCCTCACCAACCTCTGCAACATGATGACGAATCTCAACCTGAGCGATATGGAGGTCGGGTACAAAGTCTTCCGGACCGACGTGCTCCAGCGTCTCCGCCTCAAGTCGGACCGGTTCGGGATCGAGCCCGAGTTAACGGTCAAGGTCGCCAAGCTCGGCTGCAGGATATACGAGGTGCCGATCGCGTACCATGGCCGCACCTATGCCGAGGGAAAAAAGATCACCTGGCGTGACGGCATCGCCGCCCTCTACTGCATCCTCCGCTTCCGGTTGTTCGACTGAAGCAATGATCGTCAAGGACTCGCCGTTGATTCGGCAGGGCCTGTCATCAGGCGCGATCGAGGCCAACCTCCTGTTGATGCTGACCATTCAACGCGTCAGAACAGTGACGCCCTGAGACCGCACCGATGAAGGTCATCGGGCTTATGTCGGGGACGTCGGCTGACGGCATCGATGCCGCACTCCTGGAGATCGGTCCGGGGAAGGCGCTGCCGCGCCTGCGCCTGCTGCACTACATGGTCTTCCCTTTTCCCCGTGGCTTGCGTGAGCGCATCCTCCGCGCGGCAGATGAGCATCCCGGAGGCGCCGGCGAGCTGTGTCATCTCAACGCCTACCTGGGCGAGCTGTTCGCGAAGGCGGCGGCCTCGCTGGCGCGGCGCGCGGGAGTGAGGATGCGCGAAGTGGCGCTGATCGGGTCTCACGGTCAGACCATCATGCACCTCCCAAGGCTCAGGGCCGATAGCAATCTTTCCGTTCGCTCCACGCTGCAGATCGGCGAGCCGTCGGTCATCGCCGAGCGAACCGGCGTCACGACCGTGGCCGACTTCCGCCCCCGGGATCTGGCGGCCGGCGGGGAGGGTGCCCCCCTGACCCCCTACCTGCACGCCCTCCTGTTTCGTCATCCTCGACGCGACCGGATCGTCCTGAACCTGGGCGGGATCGCCAACCTCACCTTTCTGCCGAAGGGCCGCGGGCTTCAAGGGATACTGGCGTTCGACACCGGTCCCGGCAATGTCCTGATCGACGGCGTCATGGCTCGCCTGTCCAGCGGCGCACAGAACTCCGATCTCGGTGGGCAGGTCGCCGCTTCCGGACAGGTCGAGTCTCGCCTGCTTCGATGGTTGATGGGCCGTCCGTATCTGACGCGCCGGGCGCCCAAGAGCACCGGGCGGGAGACCTTCGGCCCTGCGCTGATCGACGCTCTGGTGCGCCGCGGGGCGGACCGTCTGATCGCGAAAGAGGATCTGGTTGCGACCGTGACCGCATTTACGGCGAAGTCAGTGGCGCTCCATGTCCGTCATGATCTCCCACGCGCCGCGACCTCCGCGGAACTGATCGTCTGCGGCGGTGGGGCCGAAAATCCAACGCTGGTCAAGCGACTTCAGGAGTCGCTGCCTCACTGTCGCCTCCTCACAGCCGACGAGGCCGGCTTTCCCGGCCGGGCCATCGAGGCCTCGGCCTTTGCGTTGCTGGCCTACCTGACGGCGCACGGTCTGCCAGGCAACCTGCCTCCCATCACCGGGGCGGCCCGCAGGGTGGTCCTGGGCAAGATCGTCCCCGGGCGGGCGTTCAGAGGAATCCGATGAAACATCCCGCGTATTACGAAGCCGTGATTCGGGTGCTCGGTGAGATACAGCAAAGCCAGGCTGGGGCGATCAACCAAGCGGCCGATGTGATCTTCTCCTCCCTTGAGGCGGACGGCGTCCTGCATCTTTTCGGGAGCGGACACTCCCATCTGGTTGCCGAAGAGGCATTTCATCGCGCCGGCGGGCTGGTTCCGGTCAACACCATGACCGAGCCGTTCCTGAGCCCCCTGACCCCCCCGAAGAAGAGCGGGCGTCTCGAGCGGGTCAGCGGCATCGCCGCAATCCTCCTGGACTACCACGAGCCACGGCCCGGGGAGGTCCTGCTCATTGTCTCCAATGCCGGGATCAACCCGGTCCCAGTCGAGCTGGCGATCGAGGCGAAGAAGAGAGATCTCACCGTCATCGCGATTACGTCGCTCCGCCACGCCAGGTCGGTCGCCTCGCGCCACGCGAGCGGCAGACGCCTCTTCGAGGTGGCGGACCTCGTGATCGACAACTGCGGCGAGGCGGGCGACGGCGCACTCACCTTCCCCGGCCTCGCACAGAAGGTGGGACCGACATCGCTCCTGGCCGGCGCCTTCATCGTGAACTCGATCGTCTGCGGCGTGGTGGAGCGATTCCTCGACAAAGGGCTCCCCCCGCCGGTCTATCTGAGCGCCAACCTGCCGGGCGGCGACGAGCATAATCGCCGACTTGAGGAAAAGTATAAGGCACGGATCAGGCTGTTGAGCTGAGAGCGAATCCGGCCGAAAGGCGTTCACAGTTAACAGTTCACAGAGGGACTCACTGACCTCCATGGAATTCTCAACCGCGAACCGTGAAAGTCTTTCTCAGGCGGCAGTCCTGGTCTTCGTCGTGGCGGCGCTGCTCACTTCCGCCACACTCGCAGCAGGCTTCGTCGGCACGGTGCGAGAGGTGATTGACGGGGACACGATTGTGCTCCGCGATGGCCGGAAGGTGCGGTACCTGGGGATCAATGCGCCGGAGCATGGGCAACCATACGCTCGGGAGGCGACGAACTTCAATCGACGGCTGGTCAGCGGCCTCCCCGTCCGTCTCGAATTCGATCAGGTGCGGGAGG
>CAZCMC010000097.1:0-6592 GCA_964499665.1 uncultured bacterium
TGTGGGCGGCGGCCGCCGCCATCGGGTGGCGCCGAACGGCCCTGTTCACCGCCATCGCCTGGGCGGTGGCGTTTACCGCCGAGTACTCTTCAACACGGAACGGGATTCCGTTCGGGTTCTATAGCTACATCCCGGCCACCAAGGGCCGGGAGCTCTGGATCAGCAATGTCCCGTTCATGGATTCTCTCTCGTTTACCTTCCTGGCCTACATGAGTTTTGCGCTGGCGCAGTGGCTCAGGTTGCCTAGCGGTGCGGGCACGCGGGAGGTGAAGGACGTTCGGCGGTCCTGGCCCGTCCTGGGTCTCACGGCGTTTCTGTTCATGCTGATCGATGTGGTGATCGATCCGCTCGCGCTACGCGGCGATCGCTGGTTCTTAGGGAAGATCTACGAATATCCAAGCCCTGGCATCTATTTTGGCGTTCCACTGACAAACTTCCTCGGGTGGGGTGTGGTCGGGCTTTTGATTATCGCTCTGTTCCAAGGGGTCGATCGTGCCCTGCCGGCGGAGGAGAGTTCGAGCCGGGGCGTCAGGCCGATCTTTCTGGGCGCCGCCTTATACTTCCTGATTCTGGCGTTTAATCTCTGCATGACCTTTGCCATCGGTGAGTATCTCCTGGGGACGGTGGGGATCTTGCTCTATGTGCCAATTACCTGGTTGTTCCTCACGCGCTATTGGAGCATGTCCCCTGTCCACAGTTTCGTCAGCAGAGGAGCGATGTCATCATGAGATTTCCGCTGCACATCACGACGGATATGATCGCGCACCAGGTGCGCCAGGGGCTGAAAGGCCACAAGCGCTATCCGTTCGTGCTGATGCTGGAACCGCTGTACACCTGTAACCTGGCCTGCTTGGGCTGCTCCCTCGAGCGGCACACCGGGAAGCTTGAGGACCGGTTGACGCTTGAGCAGTGCCTGAAGGCGGTGGATCAATCGGGCGCCCCCGCGGTATCGATATGCGGCGGAGAGCCCACCATCTATCCCGAATTGAAAGAACTCATGGGAGAGATCATTGCCAGAAAGCGTCACATCTATCTCTGCACGAACGCCCTGCTGCTCGATAGGACGGTCTACGGCAGGATCGCGCCCCACGCGCGGATCACGATTAACGTTCACCTGGACGGTATGAAAAAGACACACGACCATGTCTGCGCAAGGGATGGCGTGTTTGACAAGGCGCTCGAGATGATCAAGGAGGGGAAGCGTCTTGGCTACCACGTGATCACGAACACGACCATCTTCAAAGAGACCGACATGGACGAGGTTGAGGAGCTGTGCCGCTTGCTGAAAGAGTACCGCGTTGACGGGATGCTGATGTCCCCGGGGTATCAGTACGAGTCGGTGGACCGCGACATCTTCCTGACTCGGGAGGATATCCACACCAAGTTTCAGAAGGTGCTGGAGCTGTCGAAGCGCTACCGCCTCAGCTCCACCCCTATGTTCCTCGAGTTCGCCGCCGGGATGCGCGAGTATTCCTGCTCGCCGTGGAGCACCGTGACCTACACCCCGATGGGCTGGAAAGGGCCGTGCTATCTCATCGGGGCGAAATACTTCAAGACCTGGGAGGAGTTCTGGAACGGGGTGGACTGGGACTACTGGGAGTCCCGACAAGACCGGCGCTGCCAGAACTGCAAGATGCACTCCGGCTTTGAAGCGTCTGTGGTGCGCGAGCTACGGAAGAGCCCTAGAGATATGGTCAGAATGGCGGCGTGGAACCTGCTGGGGTGATCGAAGGTGGTGTCGCCACCTGCGGGAGATCGACTGCTGGACCCTGCGTTGAGCTCCCCGGAGATTGACACTGTCCGGCTCGACGGGGCGATCGAAAGGGCTCGATCTCGCCTCCTGGCGATACAGGACCCGGAAGGCTTCTGGGTGGCCGAGCTCGAGACCGACTCTACCCTGACCTCCGAATACCTGATGCTCCGCCGCCTTCTCGGCAAGGTGGACGAAACCAAGCAGCGGAAGGCGGTCGCGTACCTGCGAGAGACCCAGCTCCCCGAGGGCGGCTGGAACATCTATGACGGCGGCCCCAACCATCTGAGCACCACGGTCAAGGCCTATTTCGCGCTGAAGCTCAACGGCCATTCCCGGGACGAGCCGTTCATGCGCCGGGCCCGGGAGGTGATCCTGGATCAGGGGGGGCTCCTCCGAGTCAACGTCTTCACGAAGTTCACCCTCGCCATATTCGGCCAGATCGATTGGCGCGGCGTCCCGGCCATGCCGATCGAGCTGTTCCTCCTTCCTCGATGGTCCTTGTTCAATATGCACGAGATCTCCTACTGGTCCAGGACCGTGCTCACCCCTCTGATGATCATCTATGCCCACAAGCCGGTCGTGCCGGTCCCGCCCGGAGCCGACCTCATGGAGCTTCGAGGCGATCTGACAGCGAAACACGACTACTACTTTCCCCGGGACGCGCGCCTGCTCTCGTGGCGGAACGTGTTCCTCGCGGCCGACCGGATGCTCCACTGGTACGAGTGGCATCCTGTGCAGCGCCTCCGCCGCCGTGCGACGGAGCGAGCCACGCCCTGGATGCTGGCCCGGATGCGGGGAGAAGGCGGCCTCGGCGGGATCTACCCGGCGATGGCGAACTCCGTCATCGCCCTGCGCTGCCTCGGCTATGAGGTCGAGCACCCGCTCGTGGCCAGGGCCTTCAAGCAGATCGAGGCGCTGGAGGTCGAAGACGACAGGACCCTTCATCTGCAACCATGTGTCTCCCCCATCTGGGACACCTGTCTCGCGGTCAATGCCCTGCGGGCCTCCGGGTTGCCCGCGGACCACCCCGCCCTGGCCAGTGCGTGCAAGTGGCTCCTCACCAAACAGACCTGGAAGAAGGGAGACTGGAAGGTGAAGGCCCCGGCGGCCGAGCCTGGCGGCTGGTACTTCCAGTTCGAGAATGAGTTCTACCCCGATATCGACGACAGCGCAGTGGTGATGACCGCCCTCATCAGGACCGCTCTTCCGGATGAGGAGGCAAAACGCGCCGCGCTGGCTCAGGCGCTCAAGTGGGTCATGCCGATGCAATCGAGCGACGGCGGCTGGGCGGCATATGACAAGGATAACAACAGGTTGTTCCTGAACGAGATCCCATTCGCTGACCACAAGGCGCTCCTCGACCCGCCCACGGCTGACCTGACCGGACGGATGCTCGAGATGCTGGGCCACCTGGGCCGCACCCGTTCCGACCCTGCCGTGAAGCGGGCCATCGCATTTCTTCAGGCCAATCAGGAACCCGAGGGGTGCTGGTACGGTCGGTGGGGAGTGAATTATATCTATGGGACGTGGTCAGTCTTGGCCGGGCTTCGGGCGATCGGAGAGCCGATGGATCAGCCATATGTCCATCGCGCCATTAACTGGCTGGTCGGCCGGCAGAACCCGGATGGTGGCTGGGGCGAATCGTGCTACTCCTACGACGACCCGCGGACGGCAGGCCGGGGGAGCAGCACCGCATCCCAGACCGCATGGGCGCTCATGGGCCTGCTGCACGGGGGCGTCGTGGGACACCCTGCCGTCTCCAAAGGAATCGACTATCTCCTCCGAACCCAATCTGTCGATGGCGGGTGGGAGGAAAGCGCATTCACTGGAACCGGGTTCCCCAGAGTCTTCTACCTCCGATACCACCTGTACCGGCTGTACTTTCCCCTCTGGGCTCTCTCCCTCTACCGCACCCTTCGCCGGACCGCCGACTCGTCGGATGGAGACGGCGCGACCCTCGCACATTAGTAGCGCCCGCGGCGCCCCGCTGGCCGTCTTTGTGGCAACACGGGCGGAGGCCAGGCCGCTCTGGATGGCGCTGTTCTCCACCTCCCGCGCCCCCCACCTCTCGGACTCAGTTGCCCGCGCTCAGTTACAGGACCGAGAGGTGGTCCTGGTAACGACCGGAATGGGGCCGGAGCATGCCGAAGCCGCCGCTCGCCGCCTCTTCGATGAGGTCCCCGGCGCGGTCGCCTTCTCGGTCGGGGTGTCGGCCGGGCTCGATCCCCAGTTGCGGCCCGGGGATCTCGTTGTGGCTGATCAGGTGAGCTTTCACCGACGCAGCGGCGGAGCTGCTCACACCTTTTCATGCGATTCCGGGTTGAAGGAGTCCGCCGTGAACGTCGTGCGTCGATCGGGCGATCGGTACCATCTCGGCCCCATCGTCACAGCGGATCAGATCGTTCTGATGGCGAAGGAGAAGCGGGATTTGGCGGCAAGGTCAGGTGCCCTCGCCGTCGATATGGAAAGCGCGGCAATCGCGGCGGCGGCCGCAGCACGGTCGGTCCCGTTCCTGGCCATCCGGGCCATCCTCGATCCGGTGGAAGAGGATCTCCGGATCGCCTTCGATCAGTTTCTGGATCATCGGGGGGAGCCGCGCCCAGGGAGTCTTGCCCGATACCTTTTCGCTCATCCTCTCGCCCTTATCTCCCTCGTCGGGTTGGGGCTTCGGACGAAGGCGGCCTGTCGTCACCTCGGTCGCCTGCTGCGCGAGCTTTCAACCATCCCAGCCTGAGCGATGGACAGGTCCGGCCATGCTTGACGATTCGGCGACTTTTCCGGTATGATCGTACCAACCCACACCGCTATCCTCTG
Organism: uncultured bacterium; assembly: GCA_964499665.1. GTDB lineage: Bacteria > Methylomirabilota > Methylomirabilia > Methylomirabilales > Methylomirabilaceae > Methylomirabilis. Next base: position 4,568 of record CAZCMC010000097.1, read on the forward strand.
TGATGCCTCGCCTGAGAGTCTGTACGCCGAGAGGGGGTCACATCTTTCCGAGTGTCCGGCGCCTTGAGGGTGTTTCAGCACTCGCTCTGCTGGTGCTCGCGGCCTGCGCTTCCAGCAAGGTCGTTAACGGCTTTCTTGTTGACGACGCTCGGGGGTTCAAGATTCCTGTGCTCAGCGACGGTTGGCGGCAGTTCAAGGCCGAGGGGGTGGAAGTGGCATTCCGGGCAGAGCCGGGGGGCCAGGTCGCGGCGCTGTTCGTCAGTTGTGAGGGCCAGCAGGCGATCCCGCTCCGAATCCTGAGTAGACGCCTGTTCTTCGGGATCGGGGCAAAGCGGGTGATGGCGCAGGAGCAGGTTTCGCTGAACGGCACCGAAGCGATCCACACCCTGTTGGAGGGTCGCGTCAAGGACGCCGAGGTCATGGTCAGCAGCTACGTCGCCAAGGACGCCGCCTGCGTCTATGATCTGGTCTACGTGGCTGCTCGCGCCGCCTTTGAGGAGCGGTTGCCTGAGTTTGAGCGGTTTGTGAAGGGCTGGGTACTCTCGCAAGAGAAGAGGCGGTAAGGACAGCCAATGCGGACTCTGGCGCTGGCCATCGGCGGCCAGTCCCTGCGAATGTTGGAGCTGCTGGGGGGGCTCTCCCAGCTCTCCTACCAGACCTTCTCGTGCGCCCTCAGGCGTCCGTATCATTTCCGCCTGTTGATCCAGCAGGTGGATCACATCGGCGTGAAATCGATCTCGATCGCCGGCGTGGCCGCGCTGTTCACCGGCCTCGTCTTGGCCCTGCAGACCGCGTACGGCCTCAGCCGGTTCGGGGCGAAGGGGTACGTGGGGCTCATCGTCTCCATGTCGATGGTGCGGGAGCTGGGACCCGTTCTGACGGCCCTCTTGGTCGGAGGAAGGGTCAGCTCGGGGATGACGGCCGAATTGGGATCGATGAAAGTCTCAGAGCAGATCGACGCAATGCGGGCCATGGGCGCGAATCCGATCAAGAAACTGGTGGTGCCGCGAGTGCTCAGCACGATGCTTGTCCTGCCCTTGCTGACGGTCATGGCGGACATCCTGGGCATTCTGGGCGGCATGGTGATCTCCAAACACGAGTTCCAGGTCGATTACCGGCTCTACTACAATTCCGTGATGCGCAATCTCACGTTAGCCGACATCGTGAGCGGCCTCGGCAAGACGGTCATCTTCGGCTATATCATCGCCATCGTCGGCTGCTATAAGGGGTTGGAGACGGTGGGTGGAACGGAGGGGCTGGGCAAGGCGACCACCGCGACCGTCGTCACCTCGGCCATCATGGTCATCATCTCGGATTTCTTTCTGACGAAGTTCTTCTGGTGGCTGGAGGGTTGGTGAGGTGAGCGACACGATCATCGAGTTCCGCCGGGTCTCTAAGTCATTCAACGGCACGCCGGTCCTGTCCGGAATGGACCTGGCGATCCGGCCGGCCGAGACGGTCACGGTCATCGGCGGTAGCGGGATCGGCAAGAGCGTCACGCTCAAGCTGATCGTTGGCTTGATGAAGCCGGAGGCAGGCCAAGTGCTGATCGAGGGGGAGGATATCGTGCCGCTGACGGAGGACCAGCTCATCCGGGTCCGCAAGAAGATCGGGATGGTCTTCCAGGGCGGGGCAATCTTCGATTCCCTGTCGGTGGGAGAGAACATTGCCTACCCTCTCCGCGAGCATACCACCATGTCGGAGAAGGACATCCGAGACCGCGTCAGAGAGACCCTCCACCTTGTGGGGCTCGATGACATCGAAGACAAAGACCCGGCGGAGCTGTCCGGCGGGATGAAAAAGCGGGTGGCCCTGGCCAGAGCGATCGCCCTGGCTCCCCGGATCATCCTGTATGACGAGCCGACGACAGGCCTCGACCCTACCAACACCGAGAAGATCAACGAACTGATCGTGGACATGGATGAGAAACTCGGGGTCACGTCGGTAGTGGTCACTCACGACATGCGGAGCGCGTTCAAGATCTCCGACCGGATCGCCCTGCTTTACCAGGGGAAGATCGCGTTC
>CAZCMC010000098.1:0-6476 GCA_964499665.1 uncultured bacterium
TTGCCGGTCTCCAGGCCGGTCCGATGGTCCTTCACAAGCTGGTACGGGGCAAGGACGTACGAACGGATCTGGCTGCCCCAGGCGATGCCCTTCTTTTCGCCTTCGAGCTTGGCCATCTCCTTGTCTTGCTCCCGCCGATAGTGGTCATACAGCCGGGAGCGCAGGACTTTCATGGCCATGGCCCGGTTCTTGTGCTGCGACCGCTCGTTCTGGCAGGAGACGACGATGCCCGTGGGCAGGTGGGTGATTCGCACCGCCGAGTCGGTGACGTTGACATGCTGTCCACCAGCGCCGCTGGAACGGAAGGTATCGATTCGCAAATCCTTGTCGTCGATGGCGACCTCGATCTCCTCGTCGATCTCGGGGTAGACGAAGACCGATGCAAAGGAGGTGTGACGGCGGTGGCTGGCGTCGAATGGGGAGATCCGAACAAGGCGGTGGACCCCCATTTCGGCCTTCAGTCGGCCGTAGGCGTACGCCCCAGTCACCGTGACCGTGGCGCTCTTGATTCCGGCCTCTTCGGCAGGAAGCAGGTCGATCACCTCGGCACGATAGCCCCTGGCTTCCGCCCAGCGCAGGTACATCCGCAACAGCATCTGTGCCCAGTCCTGCGACTCGGTGCCGCCGGCGCCCGGGTTGATGGAGAGGATGGCGTTGCCTCTGTCATACTCACCCGCCAGGACTGTCGTCAGTTCCAGGGCGGCGATTCGCTCTTCCGTGCTCCGGAGGGACCTCTCCATCTCGGCCAGGGTCTCCTGGTCTTCCTCTTCCCGCAGGAGCTGAAGCAGCACGCTGAGGTCTTCCAGCTCGCGCCCTGGCGCCTCGAGCTGCTCCACCACCTCCTTCAGGGCACGCTGCTCCTTCAGGATCTTCTGAGCGCGAGACGGGTCGGACCAGAACTCCTGCGCATGGAGCAGCGCCTCGATCTCTTTCAGGCGCGACTGTTTCCCTTCCTCGTCAAAGATAGACCCGAAGCCCGTGCAACTTGGCCTGTAACCCATCGAGCCTGCGGGAGACATCTGCGATCATCGTGCCCTCCTTTGCGAGACGGGGGCCGGTTCCGAAGAGAACCGCGCGCCGCTCCAGCCCCGCTCTGCGACGAATACGGAGAAGACGAATGCCACGCACAGCCAGGCGAAGAGATCGCCATAGCGGGTGTAAAAGGTCTCGCCCCGCCGCAACTGAATCCGCCCCGAGACAACGGCGGGAACGAATATCTCAGAAGCCTTCACGATCCGCCCTGTGGGATCAATGATGGCGGAGATGCCGGTATTCGCCGCCCGGATCAGGTATCGGCGATTTTCGGCGGCCCGAAGGGCGGCCATCGCCAGATGCTGGCCCGGGGCGGCCGACCGGCCGAACCAGGCGTCGTTCGTGATATTGACCAGGAAGTCAGCCCCGTCCTTCACGTAGCGGCGGACCTGATCCGGAAAGATCACCTCGTAACAGATGGTCACTCCAAAGCGACCACGGGGCAGGTGAAAGACCGTGTGGGTCCGGCCTCCCTCGAAGTCACCGATCCCATAGGCGAGCTTGTGCACGAAAAAGAGAATCGACTTGAGTGGGACATACTCCCCAAAGGGAACCATGTGGATCTTGTCGTATTTGCCAAGCAGTTCCCGATTCGGAGAGACCAGGAATGCGCTATTGTAGTAGCGGTCGCCTTCGGGGCCGACCGAGACGCGTTCGACGTCGGGGCTGCCGACCAGCAGGTAGCTTCCGGTCTCGGCAGCGATGTCCAGCACGCGACCCCGCAGCGCCGGTTCGTATCGAAAAAAGAAGGGGGCGGCAGTCTCGGGCCAGACGATCAGGGTGGGGGTATTCGTCGCTGCCTCCAGGCTGAGGCGCCGATACAATTCGATGGTAGCCGCCTGCATCGCCGGATTCCACTTCGACGCCTGGTCGATATTTCCTTGCACGAGGGCGACCCCTATCTCCTCCTCGGGTCCGGCAGGCGCTGAAGGCGGCGAGAGAAGCGTGGGGGACCAGACAAGGAGCAGCGCGACGAGACCGGCGAGCAGGATAGTGCGAAGGCGGCCTCCGGACGTCGAGGCCAACTGCGCCAGGCCGATGTTCACAAGGATCACCAGGAATGAGAGACCATAGACGCCGGCGACGGAGGCGATCGGCAGCAGCATAACACTCTGATACTGGGTGTAACCGAGCAGGGCCCAAGGAACGCCCGTCAACGCGTAGCTGCGGAGGTATTCCAACCCCACCCAAAGGGCAGATGTCGCAAGCAGGTTGATCCACCAGGCCGCGCCCGCAAGAGCCGAGACGCCGAAACAGAACAGCCCGACGTAGAGCGCCAGATACGATGCCAGCGCGGCAAGGACAAGCAGGCTGGTGGCGACAGACAGGCCACCATAGGAGGTCATCGTCCTGGTCACCCAGGAGATGCTGCCGAGGTAGAACACCAGTCCCGCGAGGGTTCCCCACCAGAAGGCTCGAGCCGGCGGCTCGCCGCGAATGGCCAGGAGCAGTGGAACCAAAGCGATGAACGCGAGCCCCCCGATATCCGCCGTGGGATACGCGAGCACGAGGAGCCCTCCTGAGGCCGCCGCCGGCAAGGCCCTCCTCAGGCCATCGTGAATCCCCCAACGCCCGGTTCCCCCCACCTGCAGGCCGACCGGACTCACACCCACCCTGCCAGGACTGCGAGATACAGAACCGGCCCGGTGAAGAGGAGGCTATCGACGCGGTCCAGCACACCACCGTGTCCAGGGATCAGGGTGCCGGCATCCTTCACACCGAAACTCCGCTTCAGCATCGATTCGCACAGGTCTCCCACCTGTCCCATGATCCCCAGACCGAGTCCGAGAGAAAGGATCTGAACCATACCGAGCCTCTCCCAGAACCAGAGCTTGGCTGCGCAGGACGCGAGGACGGAGCACGCGAGTCCGCCCAGGCCGCCCTCCACGGTTTTACGCGGGCTGATGGAGGGATAGAGCGGCCTTTTCCCCAACGTCGTGCCGACATAGAACGCCCCGACATCCCCCGCCCACGTGACCAAGACAAGATAATAGACATAGACGCTGCCGGCCTCCATGGCCCGCAGCAGAGCGGAAAAGCTGAGCAGCCCCGCGACGTAGATCATTCCCAGCAGCGTGACGGCGCCCCGCGATGCGGCCCCCTTCGGATCCGCGCTCACCAGCAACAGGCTGATCAGCAGAAGCATGACCCAACCCGCCAGGGCGGACGCGAGCCAGGGTGCGGATGCCCCGAAAAACTGGAGGCCACCCAGCGCCAGACCGCCTGCCATTCCGAGGGGCGTCAGCGGATGCAGCCCTCCGGCCTCCGCCATCGAATAGAATTCGTAGAGGCCGACCAGGGTCGCGGCGCTGACAAGCAAGAAGAAGTGAACGGGGGTTCCAAACTGAACCAGCAAGACAAAGAGGGGAAGGAAGGCGGCAGCGCTGAGGACCCTTTTCAGATGCATGCGTTGACCTCGAATGCGCGTGCTCGCCCTGTGCAACGAAGGTACTTGCCGCCACTTGGGTGGACCGAGCCCGCCGATCCGACCCTAAAACTCCATGATCTCCTTTTCCTTCTTGGCCAGCAGCTCGTCGATCTCTTTGGTCAACCGATTCGTGACGACCTGAATCATGTCCTGCCCCTTTTTGACCTCATCCTCAGAGGCTTCCTTCTCCCGCTCCTTTCGCTTGAGCGACTCGTTGGCATCCCGGCGAGCGTTCCGGACCGCCACCCGACCCTCCTCGGCGATCTTCCGGACCACCTTGACCAACTCCTTGCGGCGTTCCTCCGTCAGGGCGGGGATAGGAATCCGGATGAGCTTTCCGTCGTTGCTCGGCGTGACGCCCAGATCAGACTTGAGGATCGCCTTCTCAATGGCGGGGAGCAGTGACGTGTCCCAGGGCTGCACCGTGATCAGCCGCGTCTCGGGGACGGCCAGGCTGGCGACCTGATTGATCGGGACCGGGGGGGAGTCATAGGCCTCAACCATGAGACCGTCGAGCAACGCCAGGGAAGCCCGCCCTGTGCGGACGCCGTTGAAGCCTTTCACCGTCGCCTCGATGGCCTTCTTCATTTCCCTCTCGGCCCTCACAGAGATCTCCTTCAGCATGGATCATCTCCCACGGACAATGGTGCCAACCTTTTCGCCGAAGACCAACTGGCGCAGGATCCCGGGCTCGTGAAGGTTGAAGACCACGATCGGAAAGAGGTTATCCATACAGAGCGAGATGGCCGTCGAATCCATCACCTTCAACTGGCGGTTCAGCACCTCGATGTACGAGAGCTCGTCAAACTTCTTGGCGCTGGGATCCAGGAGGGGGTCTGCCGTATAGACCCCGTCCACCTTGGTGGCCTTGAAGACCACCTCACATTTGACCTCCATCGCGCGCAACGCCGCGGCGGTGTCGGTACTGAAGTAGGGGTTGCCGGTCCCTCCGACGAAGATAACGACCCGCCCCTTCTCCAGGTGCCGGATGGCCCGGCGCCGGATAAACGGTTCGGCCACCTCCCGCATCTCGATAGCCGTCTGCACGCGCGTGTCGATCGCCAGCCGCTCCAGCGCGTCCTGAAGCGCGAGACCATTCATGACGGTCGCCAGCATTCCGATATAGTCGGCGGAGGACCGGTCCATCCCCTCGGCGCTGGCGGGGATCCCCCGAAGGATGTTCCCACCCCCCGTCACTACCGCTATCTGTAAGCCTAGCTTGTGGACCTGCTCGATTTCGCCGGCAAGGAAGTTCAGCATCCGGGGGCTGATTCCGAACCCCTCGTCTCCAGCGAGGGCCTCACCGCTGACCTTGAGCATGATCCGTTTGTACTTCATCGTGGCCATTGTGTGGCTCCCGCGCCAACCCAGGACCGAGATCAGATGTTATTCGGAGGCGGCAGGCCGCTCCACCCCCTCGCCCAAGTGGTATCGACAGAATCGGCGAACCACGATATTCTCCCCAACCTTCGCGATCACCTCTTTGATCCGGTCCTCGACCTTCACCTCAGGATCCTTAATGAAAGGCTGCTCCAACAGGCATGCCTCGCTGAAGAACTTTTCCATCCGTCCCTGGACGATCCGTTCGATGACCCCTTCCGGCTTGCCGGACGATGTCGCCTGTACCCTAAGGATCGCTCGCTCTTTCTCGAGGACCGCCTCCGGCACCTCCTCTCGCCGGGCATATGATGGGTTCGCCGCCGCCACCTGCATCGCGATATCCCTGGCAAGCGTTGAAAACTCATCGGTCCTGGCAACGAAGTCGGTCTCGCAGTTGAGCTCCAAGAGCACCCCGATCTTCCCACCCCCGTGGACGTACGAGACAACGAGTCCATCCGATGCAACCCGCCCCATCTTCTTGGAGGCTGAGGCCAGCCCTTTCTCACGAAGGAGGGTGATGGCTCTGTCAAGATCCCCGTTCGCCTCTGCCAACGCGGCCTTGCACTCCATGAACCCTACTCCCGTTCTCTCACGCAATTCCCTTACCAGTGTCGCCGGAATAGTCGCCGCCATCTCTGTCCTTTCTCTGTGTCGTGTATCAGGCCTCCCGAAGGGCCTCGATCTGTGGTTCGACCTGACCCTGTTCCTCCGATGAAGCCGCGAGATCGGCCGCGTCGGAGGCCAAGTCCTCGGCAGCCTTGACACGCATGTCACGCCCCTCAAGGACCGCGTCGGCTATGCGAGCCACCATCAGCCGGATGGCCCGAATGGCATCATCGTTGCCGGGGATCGGGTAGTCGATCTCCTCGGGGTCGCAGTTCGTATCGACGACCGCAACCAGCGGAATTCCAAGGCGCCTGGCCTCACGGACAGCGATCCGCTCTTTTTTGGTGTCTATCACGAAGATCGCGCCGGGGAGTCGGTCCATCCCCTTGATCCCCCCGAGGGCATGCTCTAACTTCTGGCCCGCCCGCCGCAACTTCATCGCCTCCTTTTTCGTGAGTCGCTCGAGATCGCCCTTCGCCTCGCTCTCTTCGATCTGGCGAAGCCGGTTCACGCTCTTCCGGATCGTCTGAAAGTTGGTCAGAGTGCCTCCCAGCCAGCGATGGTTCACAAAGAACTGTTCGCAGCGTCTGGCCTCTTCTTCGATTACGTCTGCAGCCTGTTTCTTCGTTCCGATAAACACGACCGGCAGACCTTCGGCCGCCACCCGCGTGATGAATTCGGCCGCTTCCTGGAACTTCTTCAGCGTCTTCTGAAGGTCGATGATGTAAATGCCGTTCCGTTCCCCGAAGAGGTACTTTTTCATCTTCGGGTTCCAGCGCTTCGTCTGATGTCCAAAGTGGACACCCGCTTCCAATAACTCCTTAATGGTAATCGTTGTCACGCCCCCTCCTCCGTTCGGCTGAGCTCACGCCGCAGCCTTGTTGGTTGTGTCCTCCGCCATCTTCAGCTCCCTGTGAGATCCCCGCCCGCGAGCGAGCGCCAGGACACCCTCCCAGGGATCAGATGACGTGTGAAATCGATCGAACCTCTCAATCTATACCACGTCTGCAGAGAGAAGAACAAGGGAAAA
>CAZCMC010000099.1:0-1688 GCA_964499665.1 uncultured bacterium
CGAAGTAAACTGCCTGATGCGCTGCTCTCGTCGCAGGGGGGAGCAGGGGGCTAGTCCGAGCGGAGCGAGGATGGGCTTTGCCCATCCCCGTTGAGGGGGAAGGCATCCCCCCTCAAGAGAGAAAAGGCCAGTAGCTCTAACGGCAGAGCACCGGACTCCAAATCCGGGGGTTGGGGGTTCAAATCCCTCCTGGCCTGCCATGTGAAGGCGGTCGAGCGTTCGGAGCTCTGCAGGCTGGGAGTCCCCCGAATCTTGGGTTGGTGTTCGGGGGTCAACTTTTCTGAGATCTCGCTTCCGAGACTCGTGCCTCCCGAGAGAAGGAGCCATTCACCGACGGCGTCGGAGAACGGGCCCTGGGAGGGGGATCATCACATGATCACGATGACAGAACGATGGCAGCAACTGGTTCGCTTCTTGAGGGATATCAGGATCGAGGTAAAGAAGGTCAACTGGCCCCCAAGAAAAGAGGTGGTGGGTTCCACCATCGTCGTCATCGTGTCGGTCTTCATTCTCTCGTTCTTTCTCGGGATTGTGGATGTGACGTTGCAGAAACTGATCGCCTACGTGCTGAAATAGCGAAGGACAATGATTCACACAGACCAGGTCATGTCGCAGAATTGGTACGTGATCCATACCTACTCGGGATTCGAGAGCAAGGTGAAAGCCAGCATCGAGCAGCGAACCGCCGCCCTGGGGTTGTCTGGAAAGGTATCGCAGATCCTGATCCCTACCGAGGACGTGGTGGAACTCAAGCAAGGCAAGAGAAGGGTTTCATCGCGGAAATTCTTTCCGGGGTACGTCCTGATTAAAATGGAGATGTCAGAGCAACTCTGGTACCTGGTCAAGAATACTCCGAAGGTGACCGGCTTCGTTGGGCCGGCCACCCAGCCGACTCCGATCCCGGAGGAACAGGTTCAGACCATTCTGCAGCAGGTGGAGGAGGGGGCGGAACGGCCGAAACACAAGGTGATGTTCATTCGCGGAGAGAGTGTTCGCATCATCGATGGTCCGTTCGTCAACTTCACCGGTCTTGTCGATGAGGTGAAGCTAGACAAGGGGCGACTAAAGGTGATGGTGAGCATCTTCGGGCGGCCGACGCCGGTGGACCTGGAGTTTCTCCAAGTCGAGAAGGTATAAGTGAGAGTGAAGTCTCAGAGGACCGATGCTGGATCTTAGATTCTGGATCTTGGGGGACCGCTTGCGTGCAGGGTTCTTCCGACAATCCATCATCCACGCTCCTCGATCCAGGATCGCATTTCCCTTGGGGGCCCGATGGCCAAAAAGATTGCAGCCGTCGTAAAGCTTCAAGTTCCTGGCGGCAAAGCCAATCCGTCGCCGCCGGTGGGTCCTGCCCTCGGCCAGCACGGGGTCAACATCATGGAGTTTTGTAAGGCCTTCAACGCCCAGACGTCAGCGCAAGAGGGCCTGGTTATTCCCGTCGTGATTACCATCTACGGGGACCGATCCTTCAGTTTCGTCACCAAAACCCCTCCGGCCGCGATTCTGCTGAAGCAGGCTGCGGGCATCGCTCAGGCCTCGAAGGAGCCGAGCCGAGTGAAGGTGGGAAAGGTGACAAGGAAACAAGTGGAAGAGATCGCCAAGACGAAGATGCCGGATCTGAATGCGCTGACCCTCGAATCGGCTGTGAGGATCATCGAGGGAACGGCCAGGAGCATGGGGATCGAAGT
>CAZCMC010000099.1:1788-6471 GCA_964499665.1 uncultured bacterium
GATCATCGAGGGAACGGCCAGGAGCATGGGGATCGAAGTGGTCTAGGAACTAGGGATGAGGGTATAGGGTTTAGGGTCTAGGAAGAACTAACGTGGGCGGATTTTCTAACCCTATACGCTAAACCCTAGACCCTAGCTTTTGAAGTGGGGTGAGACATGCCGAGAGCTGGAAAGCGCTACGAAGCCGCCACCGAGGCGGTAAAACAGGCGGGCCCGTGTGATTTGGCCACCGCCATCGACGTGGTGAAGTCGAACGCCAAGGCCAAGTTCGATGAGACAGTCGAGATTGCCGCTCGGTTAGGGGTCGATCCTAAGCACGCGGATCAGATGGTGCGGGGCACGGTAGTATTGCCGCATGGGACAGGGAAGGGGGTCCGCGTGTTGGTCTTCACGAAGGGCGAGAAAGAGAGGGAAGCCCGGGAGGCCGGGGCTGATCATATCGGATGCGAGGATCTGATCGAGAAGATCCAGCAGGGATGGCTTGATTTCGAACGGGCGATCGCCACCCCCGACGTCATGGGCCTGGTGGGACGCCTCGGGAAGATCCTCGGTCCCAGAGGGCTGATGCCCAATCCGAAGACCGGCACTGTGACATTCGATCTCGGCAGGGCGGTCCGGGAATTTAAGGGTGGCAAGATCGAGTATCGTGTGGAAAAGGCCGGGATCGTCCATGTCCCATTCGGGAAGGTGTCCTTCACGCAGACTCAGCTTTATGACAACGCGGTGGCGCTGCTGGAGGCCTTGGTCCGGGCGAAGCCGGCATCGAGCAAAGGACGGTACCTCAAAGGCGTTGCGATTTCGTCCACCATGGGCCCAGGCGTACAGATCGACCTGAATACCCTTTCGGGGCTCGTCAAGGGCTAGCAGGGCCGCGCGTCGTGCAGCGACGGAGGAGATGGTGAAACAGGGCGAAAAAACCGTGGTCGTCGATGAGCTCAGGTCCCTGCTGGCCGGGGCGAAAGCCGCGATGCTGGCAGACCATCGGGGCCTGACGGTGAGCGAGTTGACCGAACTGAGAAGGCTCCTGCGCCAGCAGTCGGTGGTCCTTCGGGTCGTCAAGAATACTCTTGCCAGATTGGCCACCCACGGGACGGAGTTCCAAGGGTTGGGACCTTATCTCGTCGGCCCGACAGCCATTGCCATTGGCAAGGGTGATCCAAGTGCGCCGGCCAAGCTTCTGGCCTCCTTTGCAAAGACCAAGCCGACCTTCCATATGAAAGCCGGCTTCGTGGAAGGAAGGGTACTGGCCAGGGAGGAGGCGCTCGAGCTAGCCGAGCTCCCGCCGCGTGAGGTCCTTCTGGCCAAGCTTGCCGGTGTCGCGCAATCTCCGCTTCGGGGCCTCCTGGTGGCGCTTCAAGCGCCGTTGTATTCCCTCCTCATGGTCCTCCTGGCAGCGGCGAAACAGAAGATGGAGCACGAACCGCCCCAGCCCTGAGCGGCCGGGGAAACTTCGGGACAAGTGACGATGGCGCAGTGAAGGAGAGGAGAGGCGATGTCAAAGGTGACAGTGGATGACGTGCTAGAGTCGATCGAGAGTTGGACCGTCCTGGACCTGAACAACCTGGTGAAGGGCATCGAGGAGAAATTTGGCGTGTCTGCCGCCGCGATGGCGCCGGTGGCGGCGCTCGCCGCTGGCCCGGGTGGAGCTGCCGCAACCCCAGCAGCACCGGAGAAAACGGAGTTCTCTGTGATCTTGGCCGGTGTGGGAGAGAAGAAGATCCAGGTCATCAAAGAGGTCAGGGCGATCACCGGGCTTGGGCTGAAGGAGGCCAAGGATCTGGTGGACGGCGCGCCAAAGCCGGTCAAGGAGGGGCTGTCGAAGGCAGAAGCGGAGGCGCTCAAAGCAAAGTTGGAGGGGGCTGGCGCGACTGTGGAGCTCAAGTAGGACGGGAAGAAAAGGAGTAACAGGAGCATGGCTCTGGCCAAGAAGAGCGGGGCTGCTGAGCGGAGCAGTTTCGCCAAGATCAAAGAGATCATTCCGATTCCCAATCTGATTGAAGTCCAGCGGCGGTCCTTCGATCAGTTCCTTCAGATGAAGGTCTCTCCCCACGCGCGTGAGGAAATCGGGCTTCAAGCAGTCTTTACCAGCATCTTCCCGATTTTCGACTACGACGACTCGGCGTCGCTGGAGTTCGTGAAATTCGAGTTCGGGTCGCCCAAGTACAGTGCCGAGGAATGTCGCGAAAAAGGCATGACGTTCTCCGTTCCTCTCAAGGTGACACTCCGTTTGGTGGTCTGGGACAAACAGGCCGGCTCCGAGGCCAGGAGCATCCGGGATATTAAGGAGCAAGAGGTCTACCTCGGAGAGATGCCTGTGATGACGGCGCATGGCACCTTCATCATCAACGGCACGGAGCGCGTCGTGGTCAGTCAGCTTCACCGGTCCCCGGGGGTGTTCTTCGACCATGATGGGGGCAAGACCCACCCAAGCGGGAAGACCCTCTACTCGGCCCGACTGATCCCGTATCGAGGCTCTTGGCTGGAATTCGATTTCGATGGGAGCGACGTGCTTCATGTCCGGGTGGACCGACGACGGAAGTTTCTGGCAACGATCCTGTTGCGGGCCATCGGGTACAGCAGCAATGAGCAGATTCTGAACCTCTTCTATGAGCGGGATGTCATTCACGTCCAGAAGGGGAAGGAGCTGCTGATCGGTGTGAATTCGCCCGGCGCCACCAGCTTTCGAGTCAGCAGGGACATCTCTGACCCTCACTCGAGACAGCCGATTCTCGGGGCGACCAAGCGGATCACGAAGGCGGCCCAGAAGCGGTTGCAGGCCTTGAAGGTCGCACACGTACCCCTCTACAAGGAAGATGTCATTGGCCGGATCGCGGCCGCAGATATCGTGAATCCGAAGACCGGTGAAGTGATCTTGGAATGCGCGCATGAGATCACGGAAGACTCGCTTGAGCAGATCCTGAAAAGCGGGATTCGAGACCTCGCGGTGCTTTCCAGCCACGATGGCCGGGAGGTGTTCGACATTCGGGAGACCATCCTCCGTGACTCGACCCGCTCCGAGAAGGAGGCGCTGACGGAGATTTACCGAAGAATGCGGCCGGGCGATCCGCCTAACGAGGAAGCGACCAAGGCGTTCCTGGAGTCCATCTTCTTTAACTCGCGGCGCTACGATCTCTCCAAGGTCGGCCGCCTGAAGATAAATCGCAAGCTAGGGATGGACGTGCCCCTCGAGGCCCGCACCCTCATCAGCCGCCGGTATCGGCCCGCTGGAATGGAGGGCCGGGCTGCCAATGTGGACGATATCGTGGGGCTGATCCGCTACCTCCTCCGGCTGAAGCATGGAGAACCCGGCACCTCCATTGACGATATCGACCATCTGGGCAATCGGCGGGTCCGGTCGGCTGGAGAGCTTCTGGAGGACCAGTTCAGGATCGGGTTGGCTCGGATGGAGCGGGCGGTCCGAGAGCGAATGAGCACGCAGGAGCTTGAGACCCTCATGCCGCACGACTTGGTGAATGCCAAGCCGGTCACAGCTGCCTTGAAGGAGTTTTTCGGCAGCTCCCAGCTCTCACAGTTCATGGATCAGACGAACCCGCTGGCCGAACTGACCCATAAGCGGCGACTGTCGGCCTTGGGTCCCGGAGGCCTGTCCAGGGAGCGGGCGGGGTTCGAGGTCCGGGACGTACACCCAACCCACTATGGCCGGGTGTGTCCGATCGAGACCCCAGAGGGCCCCAATGTTGGTCTCATCGCCAGCCTCTCGACCTACGCCCGCGTCAATGATTTTGGATTTATCGAGACCCCCTATCGCAAGGCGAAGGACGGGGTGGTGTCCGACGAGATCGAGTACTTGACGGCCGATGAAGAGGAGAAGTACACCATCGCACAGGCCAACGCGGAACTGGACGCGCGGGGGCGCCTCACCTCGGATCGGGTCTCGTCACGATCTGGGGGAAACTTTGTCATGGTCCCCCCGAATAAGATCGATTACATGGATGTGTCCCCGAAGCAACTGGTCGGGGTCTCGACGTCCCTGATCCCCTTCCTGGAGCATGATGACGCCAACCGGGCGCTCATGGGGGCCAACATGCAGCGTCAGGCGGTTCCCCTCTTGCGACCGGAGGCCCCACTGGTTGGGACCGGAATGGAGCATGCCGCGGCCAAGGATTCAGGGGCGGTCGTGGTGGCCAGGCGTGGCGGGGTGGTCGAGTCGGTAAGCACCGAGCGGATCATCGTCCGTGCCTCGGATGGCAAGGGAGAAGATGGAAGCGACGCCTCCGGGGTGGACGTCTATACGCTCGTGAAGTTCCGCCGCAGCAACCAGAACACCTGCATCAACCAGCGGCCGATCGTCAAGAAGGGTGAACGGATCGCGAGGGAGCAAGTCATCGCGGATGGACCTGCCACCCAGCTCGGCGAGCTGGCCCTTGGGCAGAACGTTCTGGTCGCCTTCATGCCATGGGGTGGGTATAACTTTGAGGACGCCATCCTGATTAGCGAACGGTTGGTCAAGGATGACCGTTACACCTCCATCCATATCGAGGAGTTTGAGATCGAGGCTCGCGACACCAAGTTGGGGAAGGAGGAGATCACACGTGATACGCCCAACGTGGGTGAGGACGCCCTGAAGGATCTCGACGAAAGCGGGATCATTCGGATTGGAGCCGAGGTGAGGCCTGGCGACATCCTGGTGGGGAAGGTGACCCCCAAAGGGGAAACCGTGTT
>CAZCMC010000100.1:0-6468 GCA_964499665.1 uncultured bacterium
GCCCTACACACAAAGCGGCCTTGACCCTCGCTCCGACTCCTCTTAGTATTCACCCCGAGGGATCAAGGAGGGCCTAGCCCGGATTATTCACGAACGGGCTTGACACCCTCACCCGAAGCTGTCTCCTCCCCTTTGTAAGGGGAGGTTGGGTGGGGTAGAGCCGCCGGCACTCTACCTCCCCGCGCCCCTCCTTACAAAGGAGGGGGGTCAAGCGAAGGGTGGAGGGCCGCGGCACGGTGAGTGACGGGGAAGGAGGGCACATACCGTGCGATCCCCCTGGCAAACCGCTCGTCGCGGACCTGCGGTGAGATGTTCGTGAATAATGCAGGCTAGAAGTGGATTCCTATGAGCGAACGCCAATGGTACGGGTTGAATCGTTGGACACCCGGACGAAGCAGGAATGACTCGGCACCCTACCCCGCACAAATCAGGCGGCCTCTTCGGCCTGAGCCGAAACGTGCTGGCCCTTGGGCTGGTCAGTCTGCTCACCGATGTCAGCTCGGAGATGATCTATCCTCTCCTGCCGCTCTTTCTCACCAGCGTCCTGGGGGCCGGGCAGATGTTCGTGGGTCTGGTGGAGGGGCTTGCTGAGAGCGCGGCCAGCCTGACAAAGCTCTTCTCCGGGTGGCTTGCCGATCGGCTTGGCCGGCGAAAAGGACTGGTCGTCGCGGGTTACACCCTTTCCACCTTCACCCGACCTCTCGTCGCATTCGCCCTGGCTCCCTGGCACGTCTTGGCGATCCGGTTCGCGGACCGGCTGGGCAAGGGGCTACGGACCTCGCCACGAGACGCGCTGATCGCCGCTTCCACCGACAGGACCCTCATGGGGAGAGCATATGGGTTCCACCGCTCCATGGATCATCTGGGAGCCGTTATGGGGCCGCTTCTGGCCTTCGGCCTCCTGGCTCTGCTGGGCCAACGACTCCGAACGATCTTCCTGCTGGCTGCGATCCCCGGCCTCCTCTCGGTCTTCATCCTGATCTATTGGGTGACCGAGGTCGGGGCCGCCCCCACCATCTCCCTCGAGACGCCTCGGCCCAAAAGCCGCCTGGATCGACAACTGGTGCGCTTCCTCCTGATCGTCACCCTGTTCACCCTGGGCAACTCAAGCGACGCCTTCCTCCTTCTGCGCGCCCAGGATGTTGGGATCGGGGTGGCCTACCTTCCGCTTCTCTGGATGTTCTTCCATCTGGTCAAGGCGGCGACAGGGATGCCGGGCGGGATCCTCTCTGACCTTCGAGGGAGGCGGGGCACGATCATCGCCGGATGGCTGGTGTATGCGCTGGCCTACCTGGGCTTCGGCGTCGCCAGCCAGCCGTGGCAGATCTGGGGTCTCTTCGCGTTCTATGGCCTCTACTTCGGGCTGACCGAGGGGGTGGAACGGGCGCTGATTGCCGATCTGGTCCCCGCGGAACGCCGGGCCTCAGCCTTCGGCCTGTACCACTTCTGCATCGGCATCGCCGCCCTGCCGAGCAGCCTACTCATGGGCTACCTCTACCAGCACTTCGGAGCAGAACTGGCCTTCACGGTCGGGGCGATCCTGGCCGCCGTCTCCGCCCTGCTGCTGCTTATCTCTCTTCGGCCTTCGTCCCTCAGGTGATGTCCCTCTTCGCTCCCCTCCCCACGCCACACAGCTCTAGCCGATCGACTCACTTTGACCGCTCCCCTCAAAGAGACTCCGCTGAGTCGTGCCTCCATGACTTTTCCTTTGACTGAGGAGTGAAACATGCCTATCTTGAAGACGCTCTTCAGCCAAGGAGAAAGCCGATGGAGAAGCCGTTCATCTTGCACATGCTGACCCCCGGAACCAATGTCAGCCCGTTTGACGTGAACATGGCGCTCGACGCCGGATTCAATGCGGTCATCCCGTATACCGGTGTGACCCTGGAGGAGGTCACGGCGCTGGTCCAAGATGCAATCTTCTCCCGCGGTCCGAAGGGGGTGAAGCACACGGGGGTTTTCATCGGCGGGCGCGACATCGGACTCGCCGCAGATATGCTGAAGCGCGCGAAGGAATCGATGGTGCCGCCGTTTGAGGTTTCGGTGTTCGCCGATCCAAGCGGCGCGTTTACCACCGCCGCCGCCATGGTTGCTGCCATTGAACGCCAGTTGAGACGCGCCCACAACACCACGCTGAAGGACAAGAGCGTCGTGGTGCTGGGCGGAACCGGCCCGGTGGGCGCTGTCGCCGCCGTGCTGGCCGCCAATGACGGGGCGAAGGCCAGGATCGCCAGCAGCAGGGACATCGCCAACGCGCGCAGCACCGCCGATGACTGCAATGCCCGTTACGGCACGGCGTTAGAAGGGATGGAGGCAAGCTCGGAAGCATTGATGAACGCCTTCATGCAAGACGCCGAGGTGGTCCTGGCGACTTCCAAAGCCGGGGTCCAGGTGCTCAAAGCCAAGCATCTCGCCGCAGCCCCTCGCCTGCTGGTGGCAGCCGATGTCAACGCCGTGCCCCCAGCAGGCATCGAGGGTATCGGGTTGATGGATGACGGCGTCCCGCTGTCCACTGCATCCCCACGCACCGTCGGCATCGGGCCGCTGGCTATAGGAGATATCAAGTATCGGACGATGCAAATGCTGTTTGCCCAAATGCTGCACACCGAGAAGCCGGTTTACCTGGATTTCCGTGATGCGTTCGAGGCTGCACGCAAGGTTGTCGGCTGACGCTCAGCGATCACGACAGTCGGTCTATCCCGCAGAGCGATGGCGAACCAGCCGCTCAGGTAAATGACCCAAGCGGTTCCTCCTAATCGCCACCCTGTCCTCCTTGAGTAAGTCGATCGGCACCTTCGCCCTGCTGCATCGACATCGCCGCCCTATCAGTCCTCCTCCTGCTCATCTTCCTCCGCCCTTTGTCCCATCAGCCTCGAACGCAAGAACTTCTTGATTTCAGAGATGGGCACAAGTATATTGAAAGCAGTGTAATTCGCTCACATGAAGAATTATCTCACTTATGGTGTACTATGAGAGTCCTGGCTGGCATCGAAAAAGGAACCCGTCGCCAACTTGCTGAAGTTCTGAGGAGAAGCAAGGGCACGGTTACGGTTGAAGAGGCATCAGCCATTCTTGGAATGTCTCGGTTGGATACCGCCAAGCTGATGGCTCGGTGGGCCCAGCAAGTCTGGCTGACGCGTGTTCGAAGAGGGCTATATGTCCCGGTTCCGCTTGAGGCGCGAACACCGGATGTCGCTCTTGAGGACCCCTGGGTGATTGCTGCTCGCGTCTTCGCACCCTGCTACATTGGAGGTTGGAGCGCTGCTGAGCATTGGGGGTTGACTGAGCAGATTTTCCGAACCATTGTCCTCATCACTACTCGGACGGTCAATGACAGAAGGCCTAAGATACAGTCAACGGAGTTTTGGATTAAGAAAACCTCGAAGCCACGTTTCTTTGGCACAAGCATCGTTTGGCGAGGTCGGATACAGGTTCAAGTGTCCGATCCGACAAAGACTGTGGTGGATCTGATAGATGATCCGGCCATTGGGGGCGGAGCACGCATGGTCGAGAACATTTTTCGAGCCTATTTAGCCTCTACGAAGAGGGATATCGAGCACCTGCTTGATTATGCAGGCCGCATGGGCAATGGTGCCATTTTTAAGCGCCTTGGTTATCTCGTTGAACGCTCAGGCATCAACGAATCCTCTGCCCTCTCTGCGATACGCGAGAGAATGACGCGTGGCAATGCAGCGCTTGACCCTGCACTCCCATCCGAACGCCTTGTAACACGGTGGCGGTTGTGGGTACCTGAACATTGGTTGGCGAACAAACGTGATTGATCGGCTAGAACTTCTTGAACTCGCGCGGGAATTTTCCTTGCGTCCTGATGTTGTGGAGAAGGATTACGCCCTGCCGAGCAGCCTGCTGATGGGCTATCTCTCAGCACTTCGAAGCAGGGTTGGCTTTCACATTCGAAGCGTTTCTTGCCGCCCTGTCAGCCCTCCTGCTGCTCATCCTCTTTCGCGCCCCCTTTCAGGCGTGAAGTGCGGGTTTTGACCTTGACACTTTTTCCCTCGCCATGATAGATGAGGAACGCGGAGACCCAGGGTATAGGGTGTAGCGCATAGAGGTGAATACGCCGACGGAGAAAGTACCAGAACGGAGGATCAAGATTTCGGCGGGGCAGGTGAGCGCCACTGCGGTCCTTCATCAGACGCCCACGGCAGATGCCATCTGGAGCGCCCTGCCGATCGAGGCGCGAGCCAATACATGGGGCGACGAGATCTATTTTTCAATCCCTGTCAAGGCAGACCTCGAGAAGAGCGCGCAGGAGGTGGTTCAGCTTGGAGACCTTGGCTACTGGCCTCCCGGCACTGCCTTCTGCATCTTCTTCGGACCGACACCGACCAGTCACGGGGATGAGATACGCCCCGCGAGCGCAGTCAATATCGTTGGGAAGGTCCAAGGCGATCCGAAAGCCTTCAAACAGGTCGCCTCTGGCGCGAAGATCGTGATTCAGCGCGGCGGATGATGACACCTCGAGCCGCGAAGGAACGCCAGGCTATGAGCCCATCCCCCCTCCTGGCGACTTCGGAGGTCGATCGGTTCGTGGATGAACTGGTCTGTGGGTATTCGTCCCGCGAGCAACCAGTCCACCTCAAGCATATCCCGCCGAGATTGGCCGCCTATGCCGATCTTGGCAGTCCACTCCCCACATCACTGAGTGCAGCCCTCAAGCGGATCGGCATCGAGCGTCTGTACACTCACCAGGTCGCGGCCGTCGAGGCGGCCCGCGCCGGCAAGCACCCCCTGGTCGTCACCTCCACCGCATCCGGGAAGAGCCTGACCTATCTCCTGCCGATCCTCGAGCGGCTCCTGATCGACCCCTCGGCCCGCGCCCTGTTACTCTTCCCGATCAAGGCACTGGAGCAGGATCAGCTCAAGGCCTTGGAAAGCCTTCTCCCGGTCGGGCACGAGATCAGGGCCGCCATCCTGGACGGGGACACCCCCGCCTCCCGGCGCGCAAAGCTCCGGGACGATCCGCCTCAGCTCCTGCTGAGCAATCCCGATATGCTCCACCTCTCCCTGCTCCCCTACCATGCCCAGTGGCGCGAGCTGTGGCGAAACCTCCGCTACGTGGTCATCGACGAACTGCACACCTATCGCGGCGTCTTCGGCTCACACATTGCTCACGTCGTCCGTCGCCTGCGCAGGGTCGCGGCCGCGTACGGCGCCCACCCTCAGTTCATCGCCTGTTCAGCAACGGTCAGCAATGCGCTCGAGCTTTCGGAGAAGCTGACCGGGTTGGCGTTTGAGTTGATCGATGGCGACGGGGCGCCACAGCGCGGCAAACGGTTCGTGCTGATCAATCCAAGCGGCAGCCCCTATACCGAGGCGACGGAGCTGTTGCTCAAGTGTCTCCGCGCCGGCCTCAAGACCATCGCCTTCACCAAGGCCCGGAAGATCGCGGAGCTGATCGCGATGTGGGCGCGGCAATCCGATCGGACGCTTGCCCCTAAGGTGAAGGCTTATCGCGCCGGGTTCCGGGCCGATGAACGACGGACGATTGAGCAAGGCTTGTTTTCCGAACGACTGGCCGGCGTCGTCACCACATCGGCGCTGGAGCTTGGGATCGACGTCGGCGGCCTGGACGCCTGCCTGCTGGTCGGCTATCCCGGCAGCATCACCAGCACCTGGCAGCGGGGCGGCCGGGTGGGGCGGGGCCAGCGCGACGCACTGATCATCCTGATTGCGCTCGCCGACGCGCTCGACCAGTACTTCATCCGGCATCCTGACGACTTCTTCAGCCGCCCCTACGAGGCGGCCATCATCGATCCCAAGAACCGCCAGATCCTGACCGCGCATCTCGTGGCGGCCGCATCAGAGCTTCCGCTTCAAACAAGCGACCCGTTTTATGGCGCCGAAGAAGGACTGATCGGAACGCTCCACGAGCAGGGGAGGTTGCTCCTTTCCGCGGACGGGACCGAGTGGTACGCGAGAGAGCGGAATCCTCAGCGGCGCATTAGCATCCGCTCACTGGGAGAGGCATGCGCCATTCTTGGCCCTGACGGCCGCTCCATCGGCACCATCGACGGCCTCCGAGCGCTGCATGAGTGCCATCCCGGCGCGATCTATCTGCACCAGGGGCAGCAGTACGAGATCGAGACCCTGGACCTGATCCAGCACAAGATTCAGGCGCGGCCCGTCACGGTCGATTACTACACCGGGCCGTTGACGGAAAAGGAGACCGAGATCCTGGAGGTCACCGAATCGCGGGACCACCAGGGGGTGCCTTGTCACCTTGGGCGCCTGAAGGTCACCGAGCGGGTGGTCGGCTATGAGCGCAGGCGAATCTTCGGCCAGGATAAGATCGGATCGTACCACCTGGATTTGCCCCCCCAGACCTTTGAGACTGTTGGCCTCTGGTACGAGCTGCCCGAAGGCCTGAGGGCGCTGGTCGAGGAGCGGGGATTCCACTTCATGGGGAGCATCCATGCGGTGGAACACGCGATGATCGGGCTGTTC
>CAZCMC010000101.1:0-6343 GCA_964499665.1 uncultured bacterium
GCCCGACCAAGAAACCCCTCAGCACGATCAAAGGCACTATCCATGCGGGGTTCATCCTTGCGGCGGTCTTCTACCTGCTGTTCGAGACCGTCATGAGGGGATGAAGCGGATCAGCGCAGGAAAGCCGCCAGGTCAGGGATCTTCGGCGCGAGTTTGGGCTGCGCGGGCATGAGAGCAGTGCTGCGTTTGGGGGTGTAGCCTGGAGGATATGCGGCGCGGAGGACCCTCGCTTCCAGCAGTTCCTGTGAAGCCCCTTTCACTGACGGTCCAAGCGTTCCATCCCTGGCCAGATCGATGTTGTGGCACGCGATGCACTCCGTCAGATAGACTTGCTTGCCGCGAGTCGCGGCATCGTCCCCATTCTGGCCGCACCCGCCTACCAACATAGCCAGGACGGCAATCAAGGAAGCTCTCCAGCGCATATCGCCACGCAACCTACCATGTAAGGCTGCCACTGTCAAATTCATAAAAACCGTTCCCCTCTCTTGACATACCTTATTAGATATAGGTAGTATTCCCTCCATGTGGGGGGTCTACGAACATCGCCGCGTGGCGAAGCAACTGGACGTGCTCCCTGTGGAGGTCGTCAAACGATATGAGAAATGGAAGGATGTCGCGATGGTTTCAGGCCCCCTGGGTCTTCGCGTAATCAGGGGCTTTCACGACGAAGCCTTGCGAGGAGAATGGCAGGGATATCGTTCTTCGCGCCTCGGATTGCAGTACCGCGTGATCTACAGGGTGATGGCCATCGAGGCCATTTTCCAGGTCGTCAGCATCACCCCGCACGAGTATCGGAGGCAGTAAGATGAGGAATTTCAGGCGTGCCAAGAAGACTGTTGACGTGTCGGTCGGAGAGTCGGTGCGAATCATCCGGGAGTTGCAGGGGTACAGCCAGAATGAGCTGGCAAGGCTGACCGGTATCGCCCAAGCAACCATTTCTGCGATTGAGAATGATCGAGTCCGGCTCGGAGTTGACCGAGCCAAAGTGATCGCCCGGGCACTCAAGTGCCATCCTGCCGTCCTGGTCTTTCCGGGATGGGAGGTTAGGGAACACTCAGCCGCCTAGCCCCGGGAGCCACCCGCGGCATCCTTGGGGGAGGAGCTGACAGCCCGGGGGCTGCCTTACAAGAGTCCCTTGGGCACAGGGGAGTAAGCACGAGAATGCTTTACACCCCCCCATGCCTTGAACCTGGGTGGACGTGGCGTCTACAGCCCGCGGATCGCCTGTGACAGTGATTTGTTGGCATGATATACTGCGGGCTGATATCGAGATAGACTGCCAGTTCTGCAGCGTTTGTCGGTCCGACCGGGCCTAACACAGGGGTGCTAAGTGTCGGTAATCGGGGAAGTGGTTTGTTTCTACGGGTTAGAGTGGCTTTCCGAAACAGGCTGCAGGAACCGGAGCAGTATACTTAGTAGTTAGACGCCCAGAAAAAGTGGATATGACAAACCCTGGCTCCTCAGCCCATTCCCATGAAACAGGGGCCTACAGAGGCCTCTTATGGACTATACTGACGGTGGGGCTTCTGTTGCCTTGGACCGTTGGTATAGGGGTGAAGCTCTATCTCGATGCGCACAGCAAGCCGACGCTTCCTTGGTCGTACTTCTTGAACGTTGGCTCTCTGCTGCTCTTCATTCCGCTGTCGTTCTGGTTTGCTGTCCCCTATCTTGGCCTGATCTATTTTGCCAGGCGGATACTGCCGGGTCCGTGGCGCGGGCTCCAATCCGCTCGGGCACGGGTGCTAGTAGTCGTCGCCGGATTGTTGGGGGGGTGTATCGGCACGGTGTTCACGTTTATGAAGGTATTTTGGGAATTTGATCCCCTCTATTTTTTCATTCCATTATTGTGGATATACTATGTTCCGCCTATGGTAGGTGGGGTGCTGGTGGGCTTTTGGATCGCGAAAATTCTCGACAAGTCCGTAGTGCGGGGGGCTGACTAGGAGTGCCAGCCAGTGTAGGCTGCGTGCGCCGCGTGGGACCGCGCTGGTCATAGCACGCGTTTGCTCGTTTCGCCCAGGGCCCCAGGCCGGTTGCCGCAAGATAACGATCAACGTGAAGGCCAGGGTGTATGCCTGACGCTGGTATCGCTCTGCATGGCCCTGCCGTGGGTGGTGCGGATATGCGGACGCCCACCACCAGAGGAGAGGCCAGGCAGTGTGCAACCGGAAAGATAGGTAACAGAATAAACCGGCAACATGGGTAACACGTGCCGTCTACGCTCGGATGACGTAGTCCCGTTCGTCGATCCGTCCCAACAGGACGCGGCAGAAGTAGATCGACCAGATGCCATCGGCCACCTCCTCGAGGCCGATCGGGTGTTGCTTGAGGGCGTTGGCGATGAACACCAGCCGTTTCTTGGACCGGACCGTCCCGGCGTTGGTGACGCGCTTGACGATGAAGTGGCCGGGATACTCGAGAGGCGGCAGGGCGTCGGGGTATGCGCGTGGGGAGGGCCGGTAGAGGGCGGCCGGGGGCCGGCCGCGCAGAGCCTGGTGGGGCCGCTCGTCATTGTAGAGGCGGCGGAAGGCGGTGAACGCCCGTTGCTGCAGCGCCAGCGTGGCTCGCGGGGGACGGATCGCTTCGCCTTTGAGCGTCTTGTGCATCCGCTCGTGGGCCCGTTCTGCTGCGGATGCGCCGGGAGGATCCGTTGGTGCTGAATGCCTAGGCGGAGCCACCGCACGTTGAGCTGGGAGAGCCCGTGAATCCCGGTCGTGGCAAAGGGTACCCCGTTGTCCGTGCGGATCGCCCGGGGCAGCCCGTACTCGCGAAAGCAGTGCTCGAAAACCGGGCGCACCCCGTGGCCCTTCGTTGAGAGCAGGCCGTGGCAGGCCAAGAGAGAGCGGGTGTGCTGGTCGGCGACCGTCAACGGGTAGCAGTAGAGGCCATCGCGGGTGCGGAAGTGGCCCTTGAAGTCGGCGGTCCAGAGATCATTGGGCTGCGTGGTGGTCGCTGGCACGACCCCGGGGTGCTGGTAGCGGCGCCGCCGCCGCCGGTGCTTGACCAGTCCGCCGCGGGCCAGGAGATCCCCGGCCGTGCTGATGGCGGGCAGGTCCGCGCCAGGATGCCGCGGCCGGAGCCAGTCCAAGAGCTTGGCGGGTCCCCAGCTCGGATGCTGCCGACGGGCGGCGCAGATCAAGGTCGCGACCTCCTCGGCGATCCGGTGCGTGCACGCATGCGGGCCCCGGCTGCGATCCTGCAGCCCCTGCCGGCCCGCGTCCTCGAACCGCCCGAGCCACTTGTAGCCGGTCTTCCGGCTGATGCCGGCCCGC
This sequence comes from uncultured bacterium, assembly GCA_964499665.1. Taxonomy (GTDB): domain Bacteria; phylum Methylomirabilota; class Methylomirabilia; order Methylomirabilales; family Methylomirabilaceae; genus Methylomirabilis. The sequence goes on from CAZCMC010000101.1 coordinate 3,273, forward strand.
GTGCAGAGCTCGACCATCGTGTACAGGTCCAACCGGTGATCGCGGATGAACCGCTCTCGCTGCTCCATGGGTGATGTCTCCATCCAAGGCATTGGCCAACCTCCTGTTGGCCAACGACTCTACGCTTCGTGTCACCCATGTTCCCAGTCTGATCTGTTACCTATGTACCCGGTTTGTACCCCCAAGACGCCTAACCAGGCGCTGCACCTGACCCGGCCCGCGATGTCGGTTTCTGGGACTTCACAGCTCACTCACGCGGGTCGGGCAGGTGAGCTTGATCGTTAGCATGCCGCCTGTGGTTCTCTGAGTCCCGAGCATCAAAAGCGTCTATGTTGCTTCCCGGCCGCCCTTACTCTCGTTAGCTTTGCTGGCTTCTTTATAATCGCTATGGAGATTGGGGGCGATCCCGCGGTATTCCACCACCTGCCCGCTGGGTGAGAGCACGCCCTCTCCCGTAAGGTACACAGGAATCTCCAGACGACCCCCCGCCCTCATTTTCGTTGACCCTTCCTCCGGCCCCCTGCTACTCTCCAATCGAGGCGGTGCGCGCTATGGCGGTCCGAGCATACATCATGCTCCAGGGAACCTTGGAGCGGATCACCTATGTCAATGAGGAGAACCACTACGTGGTGGCCAGGCTCCAGGTGCCCGGTCGGCGCGAGCTGGCGACCATCGTGGGCAACCTCCCGTCCGTGACCCCTGGGGAGACCCTCAAGCTGACCGGCGAATGGACCCTCCACACCAAGTACGGCGAGCAGTTCAAGGTCGAGTCGTTCGAGACCATCACCCCTGCCACGGTGGCCGGCATCGAAAAGTATCTGGGTTCCGGCCTGATCAAAGGGATCGGTCCGGTCTTCGCCAGGAGGCTGGTGGAGACCTTCGGCGCTGAGACCCTGCGAATCATCGAGGAAGAGTCGTCGCGCCTACTCACGGTGGACGGGATCGGCGAGGTCCGACTCCAGCGAATCCGGACGGCCTGGGAAGAGCAGAAAGAGATCCGGGATGTGATGATCTTCCTCCAGGGGCATGGAGTCTCCTCGGCCTATGCCGCGAAGATCTTCAGGACCTACGGGAAATCCTCCATCGCCGTGGTGCAGGAGAACCCCTATCGGCTGGCGCAGGACATCTACGGGATCGGGTTCAAGACGGCAGACCGGATCGCCCAAGCCCTTGGGGTTGACCAGCAGTCGCCGCTGCGGGTCGAGGCGGGCGTCATCCACGTCCTGAACGAGCTGGCTGGGGAGGGGCATGTCTACTTCCCGTTCGATGGGCTCGTGAAAGAAAGCGCCACGATCCTGGAGGTGGAGCCGGTATTGGTGACTCAGGCGGTCGAGCGGCTCAGGCAGGAGAAGCGGGTCATCTGCCATGAAGGGCCGGAGGTGATGGCGGTCTATCTGGCGTCGCTCCATGCCGCTGAGGAAGGGGTCGCCCGATCGCTGCTTGCGCTGGCCGAAGGCGGGGCCCCGCCTGCCGACATCGACATCGAACGGGCCATCCTCTGGGTGGAACAGGCTAACCGGCTTCCCCTCGCGGAGGAGCAGAAGGAGGCGATTCGCCAGGCCCTCCAGCGGAAACTGCTGGTCATCACCGGCGGCCCCGGCACCGGCAAGACGACCATCTTGAAGTGCATCATCCAGATCCTGGAGAAGAAGCAGCGCCGGATCGTTCTCTGCTCTCCGACGGGGCGAGCGGCAAAACGGATGAGCGAGGCGACGGGTCGGGAGGCCAAGACCGTCCATCGCCTCCTTGAGTTCAGCCCAAAGGACGGCCGGTTCAAGCGGGACCAGCGGCGACCGCTGGAGGCTGATCTGGTGATCGTGGATGAGGCCTCGATGGTCGATGTCGTCTTAATGAACTCCCTCCTGAAGGCGATCCCGTCGGTCGCCGGCCTGATCCTGGTCGGTGATGTGGACCAGCTTCCATCTGTCGGGCCGGGGGCAGTTCTGCGCGACATCATCGCCTCGGGCCTGGTCAGGGTGATCTGCCTGACAGAGATATTTCGGCAGGCTCGGGAGAGCCAGATCGTCGTCAACGCTCACCGGATCAATCGGGGGGAGTTTCCGTTCTGCGCCGATTGGGAAGGAAAGGAGCGGAGCGACTGCTATTTCCTCGCCAAGGAGGAGGCCCAGGAGGTCCAGGCGGCTATCCTGGAGCTTGCAGCGCACGGCCTGCCGAAGCGGCACCGGGTGGACCCGATGGAGGAGTTACAGATCCTCAGCCCGATGCAGAAAGGGCCGATCGGCGCCATGCAACTCAATCAAGCGCTCCAGGCGCTCCTGAACCCGTCTGGACCGGAGTTGCTCCGGGCCGGTCGTCTCTACCGGCTCGGTGACCGGGTGATGCAGACGCGAAACAACTATGGGAAGGACGTTTACAACGGCGACATCGGCAGAATCGCCAAGCTCGACCAGGAAGAGCGCGAGGTCACGGTCCGGTTTGATGACCGCCAGGTCACCTACGACTTCAATGAGCTGGACGAGCTTGTCCTCGCCTATGCCGTCACCGTCCACAAGAGCCAGGGAAGCGAGTACCCGGCTGTGATTATCCCGGTCCACACCGCGCACTATGTCATGCTTCAACGAAACCTGCTGTATACCGCCATCACCCGCGGCAAGCGGCTGGCCGTCCTTGTGGGGACCAAAAAGGCGGTCGCGATTGCCGTGAAGAACCACAAGATCCAGCTCCGCTACACCGGCCTCGCCCCCCGGCTGCAACGAGCGGATCGGGAGCCAGGGTCCGTTGGCACAGGTGACCCGTGATGGTGCAACGGGTGAAAGGAAGGGAGCCAAAGGCCAGAAACGCGCAACTTCTGGTCCTCCTGACGGACCGGCGGCAGGAGCTCTTGTCGCAGATTCGCCGGTCGCTGGCCGAGCGGCAGGAGGAGTTCCAATCTCGGGACGCGCCAGGATCTCACGGGTGGGGCGCGGCGCCCGAGGGAAGTCTCACCCTCGCTGTGGTTCAGCAGCAGGAGCAGCTCTTGGCCCAGATCGATGCGGCGATCGGGCGGCACAAGGTTGGCACGTATGGCCGCTGTGTCTCGTGTAACGAGGAGATCGCTCTGGCCCGATTGA
>CAZCMC010000102.1:0-6314 GCA_964499665.1 uncultured bacterium
CTCTAAGCGAGCTTAATCAGCGATTTCAGGTTGCGCCAACCGAGGAGCTTCTGCGATGGGCGATCGATACCTTTTCTCCCAAGTTGGCCCTCGCGAACAGCTTCGGGGCCGAAGATGTGCTGCTGATCGACATGCTGTCAAAGCTGTACCCTCCTACCAAGATCCTCACGCTGGACACCGGTCGCCTGCCTGAAGAGACCTACGAGGTCATGGAGCGGGTGCGGGAGCGCTACAAGGTGAACATTGAAAGCTACTTTCCCGACCGGGAAGCGGTAGAACGCCTGGAGCGGGAGCGTGGATTCTACTCCTTCCGGCGGAGCGTCGAGGAGCGGAAGTTCTGCTGTGGCATCAGAAAGGTGGAGCCGCTCGGCCGCGCCCTCGTCGGCCTCGATGCCTGGATGACCGGCCTCCGCCGGGAACAGGCTGCGACACGCACCGGCCTCGACATCGTTGAGATCGACGAGGCCCACGGCTCGATCGTGAAACTTAATCCCCTAGCCGGTTGGACCGAGCAGCAGGTATGGGACTATATCCGGATGCACAACGTCCCGTATAACGCCCTGCACGATCGAGGATACCCCAGCATCGGGTGCGCGCCCTGCACGCGGGCCATTCAGCCCGGTGAGGATATCCGGGCGGGGCGTTGGTGGTGGGAGAGCCCTACGACTAAAGAGTGTGGCCTGCACCTCACGCCGGGCAATAGCGATCCCGGCCGAATAATCTGAGGCCAATACGACATGACGCGAGGAGAGCAGATGCCGCGAACGATCGAACCGTCTGATGGAGATGCTCTGGGGCCGATCCTTCCACATGGTGGTCGTCTCATCGATCGCGTCCTCACTGGACCAACCAGTAGCGAGGCTGAGGAACGGGCGCGGAGTCTACCCCAGATCTCTTTGAACGCCAGGGCAGCGTCCGACCTGGAATGCCTGGCCTCAGGCGTGTTCAGCCCCCTCCAGGGCTTTATGGGAAGGGCCGACTACCATCATGTGGTCCATGAGCTACGCCTCAAGAACGGGATGCTTTGGACACTGCCGATCACATTAGCTGTGGACAAGGACGAAGGTGCCAAGTTGACGGAGGGGCGAGAGGTGGCCCTCCTTGGCTCAGATGGAGAACTACTTGGCCTCCTCTCGGTAGAGGAGATCTTTGCCTACGATAAGCGGGAGGAGGCCAGGCTGGTGTACTGTACCGAGGAAACCCGGCACCCCGGCGTTCAGTACCTCTTCCAGCGCGGTGAGTTGCTGGTGGGTGGGCCGGTCAGTCTGATTCGCCGACCCTCGCTCCCTGGGTTCGAGGACTATTACTGCACGCCGGCCGAGACCCGGCGACGGTTCATAGAACGAGGGTGGCGGACAGTGGTGGGGTTTCAGACCCGCAACCCGATTCATCGTTCCCACGAATACATCCAGAAGTGCGCGTTGGAGTTGATGGACGGCCTTCTGATTCACCCACTCGTCGGGCGCACCAAGCTCGATGATGTCCCATCAGAGGTGCGCCTTCGGTGCTATCGCGTGCTGGAGGAGCGGTACTTCCCGAAAGAGCGTGTCATGTTGAGCGTCTTCCCCGGCGCAATGCGATACGCGGGGCCGCGCGAAGCGGTATTCCATGCCTTGGTCCGCAAGAACTACGGGTGCACCCACTTCATCGTCGGGCGGGATCCGGCGGGGGTCGGAGGCTACTACCAACCCTATGCGGCCCGAGACCTTTTCCTGAGGTTGTCCCGGGATGAGCTGGATATCACCCCGCTCTTCTTCGACGAGGCGTTCTTCTGTCGACGTTGCGATGGGATGGCCTCATCCAAGACCTGCCCGCACGAGTCGTCTGAGCGGGTCGCGCTGAGTGGGACGCGCGTCCGAGAGCTCCTCCGAAGCGGCGAACCGTTGCCTGAAGAGTTCACCAGGCCGGAGGTCTCTGAGATCCTCGCAGAATGGGTCCAAGGTGGATGATCGCGGCTGCGGCAGAAGGAAGCAAAAGTTCCTGCTTTGTAGGGGCGCTGCTTGCTGCGCCCCCAAGGGCAGGGCAAGCCCGCTTCGACTCAGCTCAGCGCAGGCTTCGGCAGGCTCAGGACAGGCCCTGGCCCTACAGTCTTTGTTCTCAATGCGGTAAGCTCAGAGATCAGCGCTTCGGCGGCTTAGGGGGACGGACGCTAGGGTAGTTGGCCCTGAACCAGTCTCCGAAGCCACCGGGAACGTTGGCGGCTCGCGTGAAGCCGCGGTGAAGGAGGATGCTGGCGGCTGTGCTGCTACGGATCCCCTCTTCGCAGATCAGGATGAGCTCCTTACCCCGCTCCAGCTCCTCAGCCCGCTGCCAGACCTCTCCCAGAGGAATGAGGAGAGAGCCTTCAATATACCCCAGGTACCACTCGAACGACTCCCGGACGTCGATCAGGACGAGGTCGTCGTGGGGAGCGTTGAGGCGTTGCCAAAGGTCGGCAACACTCAATTGTGGCAGACTGACGAGAGGGAGCCCCGCCCGCCGCCACGCCTCGATCCCTCCGGCGACGATCCCCTGAAGAGGATTTCGATCCGCTGCTTGGAACGCCTCTGCGGCGGCCTCGGCAACAGCGTCCTCTCCAGAGAGGAGGACAATCTGAGGGCCTGGAGGAATCGCGGTCGCCACTCGCTCGGGCAGGCTCTTGCGGCTGTACATGACATTGATGCTACACGGGATGTAGCCTGTAGCACACTCGGCGTGCGGGCGCAGATCGATCAGCAGCACGCCCGCGTCTCGTGCGCTCTTTGCCTGGTGAGGGGTCAGCCTCGGCGTTCGGGGTGCCATCGAGTACTACTCCAGAGGCAAGATTGTCACTCGTCCCATCCGACGCTGGCGTGAGCCATGTCGCCCCGCATAGTATACCCCGTGCTCCGTGACAGGGCAAGTGCATGCACCTACTGGGTAGTGTCCCAATTTGATAGATATGCCCGCAAGGATTCCAATTTAGGACACTGCCCACTGCCCTATGCCCTGGAGCGGAAATACCCCAACGGGGCAAGGGAGTGGGGGTGGCAATAGATGTTCCCGCAAGAGCATCGGTGGGTGAATCCTCGGACGGGCGAGCAGGGCCGCCACCACATGGACGAATCGCTTCTGCAGAAGGCGGTCAAGGCGGCAGTCCGCAAAGCCGGATTCGCCAAGCGCGCGACCTGCCATACCTTCCGGCATTCCTTTGCCACCCACCTTTTGGAGGATGGCGATGATATTCGGACCCCCCCGGCCATCACCAATAGGGCTTCCAACAAAGGGAGTTCGCCCGTGGTCAATATCATCTTTGAAATACTACCTGTGGACTGGAAGGCGGGATCGGCGGTGCCCCAGAAATCTCAATGAAAAGGCGGAACACCTTTGTTCTTTCCGGAACTCCGCCCTAACCATCGCTTCCACACGGACGTGTCGACAAGTGATCGCGATCGGCGTAGAATACCTAGATGAGCATGGACAAGGTTCTGGAGCGCGTCCTCAGTCGGACCTCCGACGCGAACATTCGGTTTGACGATCTGTGTCACCTGCTCAGTAGCCTTGGTTTTGAGATGCGCGTCCGCGGCAATCACCACATCTTTCGGAAAGCAGGGGTGGAGGAGAAGATCAATCTCCAGCGCGAGGGAAGTGAGGCGAAGCCATACCAAGTGCGTCAGGTGCGGGCCGTGATCCTGAAGTATCGGCTTGGAGGTCAGGAGTCATGAACAAGTACGAAGTGATCATCTACTGGAGCGAAGAAGACCAGGTGTTCGTCGCAGAAGTGCCCGAGCTGCCGGGCTGTTCGGCGCACGGGGCGACGCACGAGGCCGCACTGGCCAATGCCCAAGAGGCCATCCGCCTCTGGATCGACACGGCGAGAGAATTCGGTGATCCCATTCCCGTGCCGAAGGGGCGACGACTGATCTTCGCGTAGTCTCAGGATCCGTCTAACGCGCCCCTGCAGCCGGCGGACAAAACGGCTGGTACCATCGTGCGAGCATTGCGGCACGAGGTCATGTCAAGAGGTGTGCAAATAGAAGTCAGGCGGCAACCTCCCAGGCTCGTTCCTGGACTCGCACTCCGTTGACGTATTCTGCGCCGTGGTAGACCTCTTTCAGCAACTCCGGGGCGTTCAGTCGCCTGAACCGCTGCTGGGCGACCAGCAGCATCTTCCAGATGACCGCCGTGGCGTTCTCCACCCGCTTGAACCGTTTCGCCGCGTCGGTCCGCAGCCTGAGAGCGGCGAAGGGCGACTCGATCGGGTTGCTCGTCCGCAGGTGGACCCAGTGGGCCTTCGGGAACTGGTAGAAGGTGAGCATCCGCTCCCAGTCCCGGTCCAAGACCTGGGCAGCCGCCTCGAGCCCCTGCGTCCGGCACCAGTGCTGGTACCCCGCCTTCAGCCGCTCCGCGTCTTGCTGCGTGTCCGCGTAGGGAATCTGGGTGAGCTGGAGCCGGGCGTGGGCCTGGCGCGTCTTCGGTACCTTGTCGAGGGCGTTGAGGATCCGATGGTTCCAGCACCGCTGCTCCTTCGCCTCGGGGTAGACGTTGCGCAAGCCGGCCCAGATCCCCAGGTGCCCATCGCCGATCACCAGCTTGGGCGCGACCAGGCCACGGGCGTTGAGGTCGCGGAGCACCGCCGACCAGGCCTCCGTCGACTCCCGATGCCCCGGGACCAGCGTGACCAGCTCCTTCCGCCCGTCCCTCAAGGCGGCCAGCACCACCAGCACCGCCGCCTTCTCTCGCTCCAGACCGGCCTTCACGTACACCCCGTCCACCCAGAGATACACGACCTCCAGGTCCGCCAGGGGGCGACGCGCCCAGTGGGCCCGCTCGGCGTGCCACTTCTCTTTCAACCGGCCCACCGTCGTGGCCGACAGGGGGGCGTCCTCCCCCAGTAGGCCGCGCAAGGCCAGATCAAAGTCGCCCAGGGCGAGGCCATGGAGGTACAGCTCGGGGAGCAACGCGGTGACCTCGGGCGTCCGCCGCGCGAACAGCGGGAGGAGGCGGCTCTCGAAGCGTTCCTGCAGCCCTCGGACCCGTGGCCGGCGGACCGTGACCGTGCCACAGCTCAAGGTCAGTCGCCGCGGATTGCCGTGCCCGCTGCGGTAGCCCGGCACGCCATCGACCGGCTTCCGGCGGGCGGATTTGCGGTGCCCCAGCAGCTCGTCCACTTCGGCCTCAAGCAGCTCTTGCAGCCACTCGCGCATCTTGCTCCGCAGCCACGTCTCCAGGTGCTCCCATGTTGGGCTTGACGCGACAGGGGCTTGTGTGGTGTGCTTCTCCATGGCGGTGTCCTCCTCTCTCTGACCGGGGTTCAGCCCGGTGGGTTCATGAGTCACCCGAGAGGGTACACCGCCTTTCTCCTATTTGCACACCTTTCGAATATACCTCTCAGCCGCAGTATATCACGCCAACACATCACTGTCACAGGCGATCCACGGGGCCATAACCGCCACGTCCACCCCGATTCAAGACATGGGCTTAACGGTTAGTGGGAGTCTCGGCTGGAGGCGCTGGCGGGCGCGCGCCAGACTCAGGGGGGCCAGAGATGTTCGCCGACTAGGTGGACGGCGCCTTGCTGCGCCTGGAGGGTGCCGGTGACGCCGAGGAACGTGGCCGTGTTGTTGGCCCAACGTTCGCAGTCAGGGGCGCGCCCGGCGCGTGCGCTGGAGTGCGGTGTTGGACCGACGGCCGATGCCGTAGGGAGCGAGTTCCTCCCGGACTGCCTGGCGCACGACGTCGAGGGTCGAACGGCGATGAACGTACTCAAGCAAGGCCTCGTTGATGAGGGTCTGGTAGTTCCCTCCCCCCGCATTGTCCACGAGAGCCCGGAAATACTCCAGTACGGCGTTGTCCAGCCGAATGGAGATCTTCGTCTTTCCCGGTTCAGGTTTTACGACGGCACCGCGCTTGGCGCGCGAGAAGTCGATATCGCGGTACTTCTCAGCTACGACCTTCTTCATAGAGTACCCTCTGGCGAGCGACACTGACCCGGTGAGTGCGTAGATTCGCTGCCGCTTTGGGCGGATCCCATTCAAACCGCACGCCCATAGTGTATAGACAATTGTCCTCCGGCGCAAGTTCGTAGGTCTAACTGATACAAACGCATTAAAGAAGGTGTCATTGTGAGGGAACGAAGTGACCGAATCAATCCCAGAATAGCGAGATTGGTTCGCTTTGCTCACAATAACAGCGTAACAGCACTTATTACGTTTGTATTAGGACACCAATCGGGCGATCGGTCCCGTGGCTGATTCTGGATCTTCCGGAGCACGACCCAGGGCTCCCGCGAGGCCCTACCGATTCAGCGCGGCCAGCATGTCCGCCACGCAGGTAAACTTGACGCGGGGCCGCTC